>VAZZ01000222.1:0-2430 GCA_005884715.1 Alphaproteobacteria bacterium
GCAAACAAGGGTGGCAGGACCAGGATATAGACGGTGCCGAGGGCGACGATGGCGGCAACTGCAAGCGGAATTGCGGCGTTCGGCCAGCGTTCCGCGAAGCGGCCTGACATCCCGCTGCCGACACCCGCCGAGACAAGAAAGCTCGCAAGCGTAACAGCAATCGCGGTGAGCGGATGGCCAAGGAACAGGCTGAAACGGTGAATGAAACCGATCTCGACCAGCAGAAAAGCGAGACCGAGGAACAGGAAGTAAAATGCAATGCGCCACCATGCCGGCGCTCCAGGCTTTCTCCGCTCGCGGGCCAAAGGGGCGAGCGGAAGAAGAATCAGGATGATCGCAGCCGCGACAGCCTGCAACAGCGCTAGAAGGCTCACGAGATAGCCACTATCGACAAATACGAGCCCACCCTGCACCCTAAGTGCCACGAGTTCCGGCAGGAGCTTCCATCTGAAGAAGCGGTAGAAGAAGGGGCGATCATCGGTTGCTGGACGGATGTCGAATTTGTAGCCGGCGAGGAATGCCGATCGTTCGGAGCCAAGCAGTGCCAGTGCCGCATCATGGAGGCTCGGTGGGACCATGCGGTGGTAACGATTGGCTTCGCTGGGGGCGATGCCCGGATACCAGGCAAGATCGAACTGCCGCTCGGCAGCGAAACGCCGCACAGCGGTGGTTTCTCGTTCGGCGAAAGGACTGTGTTTCACGAGCAGCGTCGCCGTGCTCCAGTCGTGGAGGAGCACGATCCGTCTGGCCGGTGAGGTCTCGCCCTCAGCCTCGAGCGCAGCTATGGCGGTGGCGAAGAGCTTCAATGTATCGCGCGGCGGACCACCGCTTCGACCGTGTAGATCGGGCTTTCTCTCAGGGCTTGCACGCCAGCTGCGGAGGCTGCGAAAGAATCAACAAGCGAGAGCACAATGAGATCCCACTGCGCTGTGCTCGCCTCGATGAAGCTTCGCGCTTCGGCAATATGGAGTGTCACCCCGGGGCGCTGAAAGACATGGCCCGCAAAGTCGCCGAAATCTTGAACGACCAGTCGGGCGAGCTTGGGATTGAGTTCAACCGCATCTATCCGCCGTGCGCCGTGATACAGCGCCGAAAGCACATCGGCGCCGCCGCCCGCACCAAGCACAAGTGTCGCAGGACGGTCGAGCAGGTGGAACGGCAGGGCCGCTGTCTGCTGGTCGAGATATCCAAGTGCCGCAAGGTTGCCGTCAAAACGGGTGACGACCGTCAGCCCCTCGCCATCGGTGAAGATGCCTAGCTGCTCGGGCGGCATGAGCTTGGTGGCAAGACTGAGACCCGGCGCATAGCGCATGGGCACGTCGCGATTCTCGATCACGCTCAAACGCCCGAGAGGACCTGTGCGCTCGGTAATGATCCGCGCTCCAGGCACATTGAGGGCAAGGCTCATCTGCTTGTAGGGCGAGGGCTTCGGCTCGAGCCAGACCGCCGGCCAGGCCAGTGCTGCTGGAATGGAGAGGACCACGAGGAGAAGGGCCAGGCGTCGCCGCCCGTCTCCGGATGCTGCGAGCGCTGCTGCGAGGAAAGCTGCACCAGCGAGAAGGCGAAGGCAATCTTCAGGGCGAAGCATAAACAGTGCCGCCACGATGGTTGCAGCGCCAAGGCCCGCCCCCAGGAGATCGGCGCGATAGATGCGCCCGATCGCAACCGGCCGAGCGGCAAGCCCAAGGCCGATTGCGCTCGCGGCGGCGCAGAACGGCAACGCAAGGGTGATGTACATCGCCGCGAGATAGGCCTGCTGATGCCAATCCCATATGATCTCGAGCGGATTGAACGGCATTCTCCGGGCGAGCGCATAGCAGCCGACTGCGGTCAACCCGAAGGCTGCGGCGAAGGCGGCAAAACTCAATCCAAATCGCTTCAGAAGCAGGCGGCGTGCGAACACAAGAAATGTGCCGCTCGTACCATAACCGAGCAGTGCCAGGCTAATGATCATGTAAGCGAAATGATGCCAGAGCATGATGGCGAACAGGCGCGTGAGCAGGATCTCGTAGGCAAGCGCGGCAGCGGATAAGAGCGCAATTGCCGAGAGCAACGGCATCGCTACTCTTGGCGCGTAAGCGGAACGAAGGCGACCGGCAGCAGGGCATCGGTGCGGATCGTCCCGTCGGTGAGCTTTTCGACCAGGATTAGTTGTTGCACGAGGAAAGCGGCGCCGACCGGAATGACCATGCGGCCGCCGGGCTTGAGTTGCTCTAACAGGGGTGGCGGGATCTGTGGCACTGCGGCGGTGACTACAATACCGTCGAACGGTGCTTTGTCCGGCCAACCGAAATAGCCATCCCCCTTACGGACCTCCACCGCATCGAAGCCCGCTTCCGACAGCCGCGTTGCGGCTTGCTCGGCGAGCGCCGGTACGATTTCAATCGTATGGACCCGATGTCCGAGTGCCGCCAGAATCGCCGCCTGATA
>VAZZ01000222.1:2671-4453 GCA_005884715.1 Alphaproteobacteria bacterium
GAACCGGTTCGGACTAAGGGCATGGCGTCGTTACTAATGTGTTTGACATCGATGGAGAACGCATTCTGAGCCGGCAGAAAACTTCGCCCAAGGGATACTCAAAATCATGCATGGAAATGATGTCAAATTCGAGTTTTGCGATCCAAGGTTCGTCAGCTACCGAAAGCGGAGCGGACTTTCACCGGACGTTGGCGTCACGACCGAGCCTGACCCTCAGCGGACGTGGGATTGCTTGCTGTGAAAACGGCCAACACAGTGTTGCTAGTTGAAGAACATGGCATAGCCCAAGAAATTACCCTGAAACACATCCATCATCCGGTTCCAGGTGGCCATGTCCGACACTGGACCGTCTTCCAGCCACGGCACGGCATCCGGTCCGGCAACCAGAAGGACAAGATCGAAGTGCTTCATGTCCTCGAACATACGGCGGGCATTGAGCCCTTGAGTGAAGCGCCAGTGCGGCAGCAGCTTCTTGGCATCGAGAACGGCCTCAAACTCCGACATGACAATGAGCCATGTGTCGATCTGCTCATCAGTTGCGGCAAGGCTTGGGAACACACCCGTCTGTTTAGGGTTGGGCAACCATTCGCGGTCACTATCGGTCTCGCGCCGCGCGGCGACCCAACTCCTGGCGCTCATCGCGGCCATAGCCTTGAGGCGAAAGCGCACATCCTTGAGCCGCGCAGGCTCGGCGACATCCCATGAGATCAGGTGCAGGAAAGCGATCGCATCGCCCACCGCCCCGTCGCTCCAGGCAGAGGGATCGGTGCGCGTCAGCTTGTCGGCCAAAGGCAGCCCGGCGCGCGGGAAATAGATGTGAAAGGTCTTGTCGAAGGCTTCTTGAAAATTGAACGCGAGCAGAAACTGCGCGAAGGCCGAGATGAAGCGGTCATAGCCGCGCAGCCAGTAGATGTCAGCGGTGTCGAAAGCGACCACGGGCGGCACGGCTGACGGATCGCCGTGCGACAGTCCATCGAGTATCCTGCCAATGCTTTCGTACTCGGCGGCCTTGCCGTCGCCATTGAGATCGAGGCGCAGTTTAACGAGATCGAGCGGCAGCTTCACATCCGTATCGCCCACTTGCGCGAGATCGCTTTCGGCAGCATCGAGATCGTCGACGAGGGCTCCGAATATCGTGCGGAATCCGGCGTAATCGAGCTTTTCCGGGTTCGGATTAGGCGGCACCGGGATGCGCATGATTGGAAGGTTGAGCATCGGTCCGCCCGAAGCGGTTTCGAAACCATGCTTGTAGAACGCCTGCGACAGATGCTCGATTGCAATTAGGAAACGCAGGGCTCCGCGCGCCGCCTTGGCCTCGGCATCGCCCTTTTGCATCAGGGGGCCGAGTGCCGCCACACCTTCGGTCAGCGTGCCGTCATAGGCATGCTGGGCGAGAATATCGGCTGCAGGCCCGGCCCAGGCAGGTCCTGCGGCGAGGCTGAGATAGATCGCGAGAATGGCGGGAAGGCGCAAGATCGGGAACCCGGTGAAAGCCGCCGCAAAACTAGCAGATCATTCAGCGTCGAGATAGCCCCCGGGCAGATCAGCGACAATCCGGTAACGAAGGCTTTGGTGAAGGGGATGAAGAGCGTTTCGCTGCGACCGGGGTATGCAATTCATAGTGTGCCCTTTTGATTGGGACGAAGGGCACACCGCAAGCCTCACCGGCGCCGGTCAGTCGCGGATCACATTTAATGATCCTCGAATCAATCACCAACCGGCATCTCATCAAGGAGACCGGGCCGAACGGCGTTATGGAACGGCATCTGTGGCCCAACTTTA
>VAZZ01000019.1 GCA_005884715.1 Alphaproteobacteria bacterium
CAGCGTCATGGCCTCAGGTCCCATGAGCACTTGGGGATCGCCGCCGGCGAGTTCGAAGAAGACGAGATAGGTGGGAGCATTGTCGAGGAAGGCCGAAAGCATGCCGGTCAGCCAGAAATAAGCAGGATGGCTCGGATTGCCGGCGTGATCCGTCACCAGTGCTACCATGGGCGCAAAAATGCCATCGCTGCCGGCCTTGAGCATCGCGAGCACCGGGATGATGGAGATAAAGATGCCGGCGAAGAGTTTCGCTACTTCCTTGATCGGTTCCCAGGAGAAGGTATTGGCCCTGCGATCGCCCTTCGGCGTCACCGCCAGTGAGACAAAGGTCACGGCGATCATCACGAGATCGCGCAGGATATTCGCTATTTGGGCCTCGACTCCCAGGATGTGAACCGAGCCCAGCTCGGCCGACGCGCTCAGCAATATGGCGCCAATGATGACGCCGAGAAGAACGATATTGAGCGTGCCCGACAGCCGCAGCGGTTCATCGTCCGGGGTCGGATCGGGTTTCGAATGGCCGTCGCGGCGATAGATGACAGTGTCGATGACGAAGAACAGCGCCAGGAGGACGATCGATAGCGACAGTGTTTCGGGAAGCAGGTGCTGCGTCGTCCAGAAGAAATCGACGCCGCGCAGGAACCCCAGGAAAAGCGGCGGATCGCCAAGCGGGGTCAGCGAGCCGCCGATATTGGCGACCAGGAAGATGAAGAAGATGATGGTATGTGCATTGCGCTTGCGGTCATCATTGGCGCGCAAGAGCGGCCGGATCATCACCATCGCAGCACCAGTCGTTCCGGTGAAGCTCGCCAGCGCCGTCCCTAAAGCGAGGAGGCCGGTATTGACGGCAGGCGAGCCGTGCAGATTGCCGCGCAGCACGATGCCGCCCGCCACCGTGAAGAGCGCCAGCAGCAACAGGATGAAGGGGATATATTCGAGGATCATCGCATGAGCCAAAGCGGTGACGGCCGTGCCGGTATCGAAGAGAAGGAAGAGCGGAATGACGATCGAAGCGGCCCACAGGCCGGCGATCTTGCCAAGATGATGCTCCCAGAATTCGTGGGCGAGGAGGGGGAACAAGGCGATCGACAGGAGAATGCCGAGAAAAGGCAGTGCCCAGGGAAAGGAGAGTTCGGCTCCGTTCAGATCGGCTGCGTGGGCGGTGTTCGGAAAGAGCAAAAAGAAGAGCAGAACAATGAAGGGAAGTCTGCGCATAGCACCCTCGCCCCGCGCAGCGGGGAGAGGGTAGGGGCCTGACGCGAAGCGGCGGGAAGGGTGAGGGGCTTGAGCGATCGACATTCCCAGATGCGACATATCGTACTTGCCCATCAGTTGCTGTCTGATCGCCGGAAGATATACATGATTTTGAAAGCCCCTCACCCTCCCCATTGCCGCGCAATGGGTCCCCTCCCTCTCCCCGCTGCGCGGGGCGAGGGCTGACTACCGAAGCCGTTCGAGGATCGAAACGTAATTGGCCACAGCAGCACCCCCCATGTTGAATATCCCCGCCAGCTTCGCATCCCTGATCTGCATGCCTTCTGCTTTCCCCTCAAGCTGAAGGGCCGCCATCACATGCATGGAGACACCGGTGGCGCCAATCGGATGGCCCTTCGATTTGAGACCGCCTGACGGATTGACCGGCAAGCGGCCGTCCTTCTGCGTCCACCCCTCGGCGATGGCGCGCGAGCCCTGGCCCCTGGGTGCCAGCCCCATGGCTTCATATTCGAGAAGCTCGGCGATGGTGAAGCAGTCATGCGTCTCGACGAAGGAGAGATCGGAAAGCTGTGTGCCGGCCCTTTCATGCGCCTTTTTCCACGCAACCTCGCAGCCCTCGAAATTGACGATGTCGCGCGCCGACATCGGCAGATAATCCTGCACATGCGCGAGGCCGCGCAAATGGATCGCCTTCGGGAAACGCAAGGCGGTCTCGGTATCGCACATCACGATGGCGGCGGCGCCATCGGAGACCAGCGAGCAATCGGTGCGCCGCAACGGCCCAGCGACGATCGGATTCTTTTCAGACACAGTGTTGCAGAATTCGACCGAGAGTTCCTTGCGCAATTGCGCGAAGGGATTCTCCACACCGTTCTTGTGGTTCTTGGCAGCGATCCTGGCGAGTGCTTCCGACTGGTCGCCGTAGCGCTGGAAATAGAGTTCGGCGATGCGCCCGAATATGCCGGCAAATCCGCCCGGCGTTTCGCCTTCCTCGGCGCGGTAGGAGGCATTTAGAAGGATGTCGCCGATCTCATCGCCGGGTGCCACGGTCATCTTCTCGGCGCCTACCACCAGCACGAAGCGGGCGGCGCGCGCGGCAATCGAGGTGTGGGCCGCATGGACGGCGGCGCTTCCCGTCGCACAGGCATTCTCCACCCGCGTGGCCGGCTTGAAGCGCAGATCGGATGAGGCCTTCAGCGCAAAAGCGGCGGGAAAGGACTGTTTCTCGAAGCCGCCGAAATTGCCGACATAGATGACGTCGATTTCGCCAGGCTTGATGCCGGCATCGGCGATCGCTTGCGCCGCAATGCCGGCAATCAGGCTCTCCAGTGTCTCCGCTTCGAGCTTGCCGAATTTCGAATGTGCCCAACCGATGATGGCGGTCATGGGGTCAACTCCAGAAAGGCCTGACCCCATAACATAGTTAGATTGTGCGCAGATACCACTCGAAATCTCGCTCCGTCGGCTCAGCGAAGAACCGGTCGGCCTCGACCTCTTTCAGCGTGCAGAACGTGTCGACGAATGGCTTGCCGAAATAATCCTTGAGGATGGGGGCACGCCAGAAGGCATCGATCGCCTCATACCAGTTGCCGGGGATATATTTGGCGCGCTTCTCATAGCCATTGCCGGTGACCGGGTTGCCGGGATCGAGTTTTTCGGTGATGCCGTAATGCATGCCGGCGAGAATGGCGGCCATCACCAGATAAGGGTTGGCATCGGCACCCGCCGGGCGATGCTCGATATGGCAGGTCTCGGGTGCGCCCGCGGGGATGCGCAAGGAGACGGTGCGGTTATTGACGCCCCAGCTTGCCGATACCGGCGCATAGGAATTGCGGCGGAATCGGCGGTAGGAATTGGCGTTGGGCGCGAAGATGAGCATGGCTTCGGCCATCGACGCTTTGAGGCCGCCCAAGGCATTCAGCAGCAAGGGATTGCCGGCCGGAGCGGCGGCGGCGAAGAGGTTCTTGCCGGCCTCATCGGCGAGGCTGACATGGATATGCATGCCCGAACCCGACCATTCGGCATAGGGCTTGGCCATGAAGGTGGCGACCAGCCCATGCTTCTCGGCGGTGGCCTTGATCAGGCGCTTCAGCATGATCCCTTCATCGCAGGCCTTCAGCACATCATTGCGATGCCTGAGCACGATCTCCATCTGGCCCGGCGCATATTCCGAGATGAGGGTCTTCGCGGGCAGGTCCTGGATGGCGGCAAAAGCATAGAGATCCTGGAAGAATGGCGCGAAGTCATCGAGGTCCTGCAGATGATAGGCCTGATAATGCTGCGGCCGCGCCCCATTGGTGAGCGCCTTGGGCGCCATGGGCTTTCCGGCAAAGGCCGATTCACGGTCCATGAGGAAGAATTCGACCTCGACCGCGCCAACCGGCGTCATGTTGAATTCCTGGTAGCGGGCAACCATGGATTCGAGCGCGTTGCGCGGATCGGCATAATGCGGCTTGCCGTCGAGATCGCGGGTGGATGCAATATATTGTGCCGCCGGCGCCGATGCCCAGGGTATGGTCACCATGCTGCCGGGAGCCGGCCACAGCAGGAGATCGCGATCGCCTTCATCGAAGACGAGCCCGGTTTCGGGAATGTCCTGTCCGGTGGCGTCGAGCACCAGAGCGGAGATCGGCAGGAAGCGGCCGTCGCGCCAGGCGGGGACGAGCTCGTCGCGGCGCAGGATCTTGCCGCGCTGGATGCCGACGAGATCGGTCCAGATCAGATGGAAACTCTCGATGCCGGGATGGGCGTCAAGGAAACCCTGCGCTTCGCTATGACGTTGCGGCGTGATGACAGTCATGATGATTAAAACTCCAACCCGTCAGACGAGTTCGGCGAGGCAGTTATCGAGACCTTCGATGAGGGTTTCGACATGCGCCTTGGTCGTAGCGGGACAAACAAGCATCATATTATGGAATGGCGTGATGACCACGCCACGGTTGAGAAGATAATGATGGATGGCCATGTCGATCGG
>VAZZ01000223.1 GCA_005884715.1 Alphaproteobacteria bacterium
TCGGCGGCAAGGCCATCCACCGCTTCCCGGCCCATCGCATCAGGTGATGAGGCGAATGAGGACCAGGATCGCGGTCACGATTGCCGCGGCAGTGAGATAGCCGTTGAGGCGGGCAAACCACGGCGCAGTGCCCTGGGCCTCGGCCATCAGCGCATTGCGCAGCGCCAGGAGAAACAACGCCGCGATCAGCAGCGACAGTCCCAAATATTGCGGCACGATCAGGGCCAGCCATGCTGCGACGAGGGCTGCAAAGCCGATCGCCCCTTCAGCCCCGATGCGGGCCTTGCCATAGGGTCCGGCCACCAGCGCCCAGTGCGCACCGCCCAGCAAGGCTGTCACCCCTGAGGCATAGGCCAGGAACGCCCCCACGAGCCGGTCGGGAGAAATCACGTCCGGCGGACTCCAGACAAGGATCAACAAGACAGGGAACGGCAAGACGGCCAGAAGACCGATGATCAGCGCCGGTCGCGGAATGGCGTCGCCTTCCGGCATGTGATGATTCAACCCAGCTTGGCCCTGAGTTTCGCCAAAAGTTCGGGCGTCACCTCGCCCGTCACCCGCATGCCCGATTGCAATTCGAACAGGCGGATGGAGTTCCTGGTGCGGCTTCCCAGCGTGCCATTCGCTTCACCGGCCTCGAAGCCGAGCTTGTTCAGAAGCTGCTGAGCCTCGACGATCGAGTGGGCGCCAGCATTGCCGTCGACGGCCGCGCCAATGAGCGGAAGATCGTAATTTGCCGATGCGGCGAGCGGGCGATCCGGCCAGTCGGGATTGGAAATCGCCACCATATTCGCCGCCTCGACATCCTGCTTGGGCGTCCAGCCGGCAAGACGGGTCCTGACCTTGGCGGCCACATCCCTGGGCAAGGTATTTTCGAGGGTCTTCGCCTTGGCCGCGGCATCGGCATCATTCTGCCGCGCGGCGAGGCTGTACCAGAACAGGGCCTGGCCAAGATCCTGATCGACGCCAAGGCCGCGCTCATAGAGAAGGGCGATGTTGAATTGACTGTCCTTCAGATTGTGGGAGGCGGCTTCGGTGAACCAGTGGGCCGCCTTTTCATAGCCGGCTTTCGTCTTCGGATCGCTGGCGAAGAGCACTGCCGCATTGTGCATGGCGCGGACATTGCCCGCCTCGGCAGCCCGCTCATACCATTGGCGAGCGGCCTCCAGATCGAGCTTGAGGCCTGTGCCACGCTCAAAAAGCGCTCCCATGCGATATTGCGCCGGAGCCAGGCCCTTTTCCGCCGCTACCTGGTACCAGCGCGCCGCGGCCGCATAGTCCTGCGGTACGCTTTTGCCCTCGGCAAAGCGGGTCGCAACGATGAAAGCTGCCCTTGCATCGCCGTTCAATGCCGCCTACCTCAGACTTTCCGATCCGATGCCGGGCGGCAATGCATCGGCATCGGTGACGGTGTTCAGCGAGGTCGCGAAATTGACATTGCCCGGAACGGCAGCGGATTTGGCGAGCGTGGCATTGAGGTGATCGAGCACGCGGGAACTGCCCGCTGGGGGTTTGGTCTGATCGACGGCGGGCGGTGTTGCCGGCCCATTGCGGGCTGGCTTCTTGACCAGAGTGTTGAGGGCCAGTGCTGCGGCGGCTGCCAGAAGAACGAGACCGATCAGGATAAGCCGGCGGCGTTTGCCGGGCTGGGCGGTTTTGACGGCAGCCGGTGCGGCAGCGAGGCTCGCGGCCTGGGCCGGCCTTTCACGCTTGCGCAAGCGCAGCGAGAAGCGTGAGGCATGTTTCGGCCCTTGCGTGTCGGCCGGCCTCTTGCGGCCGAGGAGCCCGCCAGCCGAGAGGCCGGGCGTCTGCTGGGCCGCGGCCTGGGCGGCCCTTCTGGCGGCGGCGATGAAATCATCCTGGGTAGCGGGCTCAGGCCCTTCGAGGGACGGTTCGCCGGCCGGCGTAAAACTCTGGGGATCAGGCTCTCCTCCGAGATCGGGCCAGCCCGCCATTTCGGACGGCGCTTGCGCTGCTTCGGGCTCGATAAGGGTTTCGGCGGGAGCGGCCGATAACGGCTGGTTGCGCAGTTGCTCGAGTTCGGTCAGCTTGCTGATGATCTGCTCAAGGGTCTCGTGCACGGCGCCCAGCGTTTCCTGATTGCGCCGATCGGCGTTCTCGTAATTGGTCCTGACCGCTGCCAGCGCATTCTCCAGCGCCTGCAGCTCGGCCGAAGGTCCGGCCGCCTGGGTCTTGCCCGGCCAATCCTGCATAAGACGGCTCGCCATGCGATTGGCTGCGTCCTCGGCCACATCGCGCGCCCAATCGCGGTTCTGCTCCATGCTTTGATAGAGCTGATGGATCGATTGCTCGAGCGTCGCAATATGCTGGAGCTGCTGCTCGGTATTGGCGAGACGGTCGGAGACACCGGCAAATTCGCGCTCGATGCCCGCCCAGGACTGTTGCCCCTGATCCTGGCGCATCGCCGCCGCGATGCGGTTGTCGAGATCGAAAACCCGCTGCTCGAGCTCGGCGATCTGATTGCCGACATGATCGCCGCGGCCCTGCTCGAGCCATTTGGTGATGTCGGTCAGGCGGCGGTCGAGATCGGCGAGCGGGCGCAAGTCGGGTCCCTGCGCGACGCGCGCTGAAAGCTGTTCGATCACCACCTTGAGCGATCTTAGATCACGCTCAGTTGCCGCTTCCGCCTTGAGATCATCGACACGCTGGCCGAGACTTTCCATCTCGGCGTGCAGACGGGCCAATTCGCCATCATCCTGGTGCGCCTGACCTGTCTGGGCTTGCCTCAAGAAGCCCTGGATGCGGTCTTCGAAATCCCTGAGATCCTTCTGCGCCAGTTGGACTGCCTGGCTCTGGGCACGCTGGGCCGAGGCATCGGAGGCCTGCTTCACCGCATCGATGCGCTGGGTGAGCTTGCCGAATTCGCTTTGCACCAGTTTCAGCAAATCATCCTGGGCGGTCTGCTCATGGCCGGCAACGCGGTTGGCAAGATCGGCGATCCGGTTTTCCAGACGCGTGATCACCGGCGCATCGACGAGCAGGCGGTCGCTGTCGATGGGTGCGGTTGCCGCATAGGCGACATCGTTCAGCCGCTCCTGCACGGCCTTCAGGCTTTCGCGCGTCTTGCGCTCGCTCACCTCGATGTGATCGACAATGTTGCGCAGCGCGGTTTCGAGCGCGTGATAGCCCGGCACGTCCTCGGGATTCTGCGGGAAGCGGGCGCTGCCGTTGGCGAATTTGTCGCCGAGCGTCTCAAGGCGTTCGCCGAAACGGGCGAAATTCTCGGCCGCCTTGCGTTCACTGGCTTCGACGCGGGCGAGAATGTCGGCGAGCGGTTGATCCTTGGGCCGACTGCGCTCGTAATAGCTGCCGACGGACGTATCCTGGTCCTGACGCGCCATTCGGGTCAGTTGCTCGGAGAGATGATCCAGCTTCGACTGGATGTCGACGACGGTATTGCGCGCCACAGGCTTCGGCGGTTCGATATCATCGGCCTGTTCGCGGATGACGGTGTTCAGCCACTCGCCGAGCGTCATGCCCGAGCGGCGTGCCGCATACTTCGCGGCCTCGCGCGCCTCGGTGTCGATACCCTTCACGCTCCACGGAATACCCGGCTTCATGCCCGCTCCAACCCTCGCGACTCGACCCCCATGGCGGATTGCGATTTCCAATTCATCCTAAAGGTTAACTTTTTAGGTAAAATTTCCGTTAAGGTCGCTGCCACTTCTTCGCCGTTTTTGGCCGTTAGCCATGCGGTACCCCTATGGCAGCTTGCTGCCTGTCCATAAATTAACGTGGCTGGGGGTTATGAATCGCCGCGCAGTGCCTTATACTGGCGACGCGACGGCAATCGCCCCTGGGGGCTAGTAAACGAACGGAGAGCGAAAATGGCTCAATCGACGGTTGCTGACCGGTCGAATCGGGATCGAACCTATTCCATCACCGAGCTCTGCAGAGAATTCGACGTGACGCCGCGTACGTTGCGCTTTTATGAACAAAAGGGTCTGCTTCACCCCGACCGGCGCGGTTGGACGCGCCTGTTCAGCTACCGCGATCGCGCCCGGCTGCAATTGATCCTGCGCGGCAAAAAGGTCGGCTTCTCGCTGGAAGAGATCAAGGAAATGCTGGATCTCTATAATCTGCGCGACGGCCAGCTCACCCAATTGCGGGTGTCATCGACGAAGTTCCGCGAACGTCTCGAAGCCTTGCGCAAGCAGCGCCTCGAGCTCGAAGACGCGATCAGCGACCTTGAGAAGACCATCACGGTTGTCGATGGGATGCTGAAGGAGCGCGAAGCCGCCGACAACGCACCGCGTCGCGCTGCCAATGAATGATGCGGGAGCGATAATCCGCTCCCCACTTCTGGGATTTTGCGGCGGCTCGCTCGATCGGGCCGCCGCTTTTCGTAGCGATCAAGCCTGGATCGCGGCGCGCCGCGCCGAGCCCACCGCGAAACTTGTCCGCCTCAATGGCGACAAGACCCGGCTCGCCGGCAATGCCCTCTATTTTGAAACGCCCGTCGGCGATGATGCCATCTTCCTCGGCCTCGATCCTGAGGGACATGCAATCTTTGCTGGCGAATCGCTGGCGCCCATCGAGGAGGCGCTGGATCTGAGAAGTCTCGCCATTGAGGGCCATCTTGCGGCCTACGACCTCGCCACCCTGGCCCACGCACGTTCGCTGCTGCACTGGCATCAGCGTCACCGCTTCTGCGCCAATTGTGGGCACGAAACCGAGATGAAGGACGGTGGCTATCGCCGGCATTGTCCGCGCTGTGCCGCCGAGCATTTTCCGCGCACCGATCCGGTGATCATCATCATCGTGCGCGCCGGCGAGGAGATCCTGATGGGCCGCCAGGCCTCCTGGTCGACGGGACGCTATTCGGCGCTGGCCGGCTTCATGGAGCCGGGCGAGACGATCGAAGAAGCCGCACGCCGGGAAGTCCTGGAGGAAGCGGGCATTCGTGTCGGTGCCATGAGCTATGTCGCGAGCCAGCCTTGGCCATATCCATCAAGCCTGATGATCGGGCTCATCGGTGAAGCGATCAACCGCGACATCGTCATCGACAAGACCGAGCTCGAAGACGCACGCTGGTTCTCGCGCATCGAAGTCGCCCAAATGCTCGACGGGCGCCATCCCGGCGCGTTGAGCGTTCCGCCACCCATGGCGATCGCGCACAAGATCCTCGAAGCAGCGCTTATTTAGAGAAAACCGCCATGCGGCGCGCGATCTCGGCGCGATAGGGGCTGGCCTTGTAGACGCCCAGCACGCGCAAATGCGAGGTGAAGAATTCGAGTTCCTCGAGCGCTAGCCTGACATTGCGCTCGGAAGGGTGGCCTTCGACATCGGCATAGAACTGCGTCGCCGAGAATTGCCCTTCGAGCTGGTAGGATTCGAGCTTCGTCATATTGACGCCATTGGTGGCAAAGCCGCCCATCGCCTTGTAGAGGGCGGCCGGCACGTTGCGCACCCGGAAGACGAAACTGGTGACCACCGGAGCTTCTTCGGGTTCGGCATCGTGAGGCGTCGCCGAGAGCACGATGAAGCGCGTGGTATTGTGCTCCTCATCCTCGATATTCTCCTTCAGGATATCGAGGCCGTAGATTTCGGCGGCAAGCCTGGTGGCGATCGCAGCCCGGGTCTTATCCTTGGCCTCGGCGAGTTCGCGCGCCGCTCCCGCGGTATCGGCGGCGACCACCGGCTTGAGCTTCATCTCTCGGATAACCTTGCGGCACTGGCCGAGCGCATGGATGTGGCTGTGCACCGATTTGAGGCCCGCCGGCGAGGCGCCGGGCACCAGCAGGAGCTGGTGATGGACGCGCAGGAAGTGTTCGCCGACGATATAGAGATTGGAGGCGGGCAGCAGATGATGGATGTCGGCGACGCGTCCGGCGACCGAATTGTCGATGGGAATCATCGCGAGATCGACCTCGCCCTCCTTCACGGCGGCAAAGGCGTCCTCGAATGTCCCCGAAGCGATGGCCTCGTGGCCCGGATAGGCTTCGCGGCAGGCAATATGCGAATTGGCGCCGGACTCGCCCTGATAGGCGATCTTGGATGTCATCTCAGTCCCTCAAATCAAAAGCGGCTCGCCTTCAGCTTCTGGCGGGCCGCCTCAAGATCGGCCGGAGTATCGACACCCAGAGGCACCGAGTCAACGCGCACGACGGCGATGCTCATGCCATTGTCGAGAGCGCGCATTTGTTCGAGACGGCGTTCTATCTCGCGCTCGCTGGGCTCAAGCTTGACGAAACGCTCGAGCGCGTCGCGGCGGAATGCATAGATGCCGATATGATGCCAGAAACGCGGGCCGAGATCGGCCGCAGGCCTTCGCTGGAAATCGCGCGCAAAGGCGACTTCGCGCTCATCGCTCAAGGGCGCGATCGCCTTGACGATGTTCGGATTGGCGACATCTGCCGCATCCGTGATGGGTGCCGCGATGGTCGAGATATCGACCGCATCGTTGACGAGGCCGCCGAGGCAGCGCTGCACGTCAAGCGGCGCTATGGTCGGCAGATCGCCCTGCAGATTGACCACGAAACGGAAGCGGCGCTCGGGATCGCGCATGGCGAGTGCGGCTCAAACCCGATCGGACCCTGAAATCAGTCCCGGCTCCGTCACGATCGCATCCCCGCCATGGGCCTTGATGGCGCGGGCTATTTCCATCTCGGCACAGGCCACCAGAACCTGTCCGACATTGGCCTCGACCGCGCGTTTCCACACATGGACGATCATCGGGCTGCCGTTGATGTCAGCCAGAGGCTTGCCCGGCAGCCGAGTCGAGGCCATCCGGGCGGGGATAATGACGATCGTATTCTGGTGCTCAATCATGAGGTTAAGGCAGGGCGCGGCAAATTGGACAGGCGAGCTTTAACGTATTGCGGGGCATTCGAGAAACAATTAGTTTCCGCGGCCACGCAGAGGAAGAACAGGGAACCGGTCACCCGGCCTACCAATCATGAATATGGAATTCAACAAGATTGCCGGTGCGGTTCTCGGAACAGCGCTTTTGGTGCTGGGGCTCAACCAGGCCAAGAACATGATTTATCACGCTCCGGCCCCGGAAAAGCCGGGCTTTGCCATCGAGGTTGCTGAGAAGAGTGGCGGTGAAGCCGGTGCCGGCGGCGGGCAAGTGGCCACGGAATCGCTGGGCGCGCTTCTCGCCAAGGCCGATCCGGCCAAGGGCCAGCAGCAGTCCAAGCCCTGCCTCGCCTGCCATGTCTTCGACAAGGGCGGGCCGAACAAGACCGGCCCTGATCTCTGGGACGTGGTCGAGCGCCCGATCGCCTCGCATGAGGGTTTTACCTATTCCGATGACCTCAAGTCGCATTCCAGCGACAAGTGGACCTTTGAAAACCTGAACAAGTTCATCACCAATCCGCGGTCATTTGCGCCTAAGACCAAGATGACCTTTGGCGGCATCAAGCGCGATGCGGCGCGCGCCGACCTCCTCGCCTATTTGCGCACCTTGTCGGACAGTCCGAAGCCCCTCCCGGCGCCCTGATCGTCATCAAGGCACTGAATTCATTGATCTTATTTCCGACAAAGGCCAGCCAGAGCGCTGGCCTTTTTCACGCCAAGAGAAACCCTTAAGTCTCACAAAGATTTAACTGGCCTGCCGCAACCCGAGTGTTTTGCATTCCGGCTCAGAATGCGTATCTTCGGGGAAAGCAAATCAATGGAGTGCCCCCAACGATGATCCTCACCCGGCGCAGCTTTGGCAGACTTTCGGCCCTCGTGGGTCTCGCGGGTGTCGTCAAAATTGTCGGCGTTAGTGTTGGCCATGCTCAGGATCGGCAGTTCAAGCACGCCACGTCGCTTTTTGGAGACGTGAAATACCCGCCCGATTTCAAGTATTTCGAATATGCTAACCCGGACGCGCCGAAGGGCGGGAAACTTCGGATTCATAGCGTCGGCTCATATGACAGCCTCAACCCTTTCACCTTCAAGGGCGAGGCCGCGGCCTATGGCGCTATTTCGACCGAGGCACTTATGACGTCCTCCCTCGATGAGCCGAGCACCATGTATGGGCTCATCGCCAATGAGGTCTGGTATCCGGACGACTTTTCCCAGGTCATCTATCGCCTGAGGCCCGAAGCGCGGTTCCATGACGGCAAGACCATATCTCCCGACGACGTTATCTGGAGCATGACGACCCTCAAGGAGATCAGTCCGCAAAACGCCTTCTACTACAAGAATGTTACCAAGGCAGAGCAAACGGGCGACCACGAGGTGACCTTCATCTTCTCGGAGAAAGGCAACCGCGAGCTGCCGCATATTGTGGGCCAGCTTTCCGTACTTCCAAAGCACTGGTGGACAGGCAAGAACTCGAACGGAACTGCGCGCAATATCGCCGAAACAACTCTCGAAATACCGCTTGGTTCGGGAGTTTATGAAGTTGCCGATGTCAAGGTGGGGAATTCGATTCGCGTGAAGCGCTTCACGGATTACTGGGGCAAGGATCTCGCCGTCAATGCCGGTCAAGACAATTTCGATGAAATCGAGCTCCTCTATTTCCGCGATGGGAATGTCGCCCTCGAAGCTTTCAAGGCTGATCAATATGACTGGCGAAGTGAATCAAGCGCCAAGGCCTGGGCGACGGCCTATGATGTGCGAGCTGTAAAGACCGGCCGGATCATCAAGGAAGAGATAAGAACCAAGAATGCTGATGGTATGCAGGGTTACGTCCTCAATCTGCGCAGACCCAAATTTCAGGATCTCCGCGTCAGACTGGCTCTAAACTATGCCTATGATTTCGAATGGGCGAACACCAACCTTTTCTACGGCCAGTACACACGCAGCAAGAGCTATTTCAACGGTTCAGAGCTTGCAGCAACAGGCCTGCCTTCACCGCAAGAGCTTGCCGTCCTCAATGAGCTAAGAGACAGCATTCCACCCGAGGTCTTCACGACGGAATACTCCAACCCCGTCAACCAATCGACCCAAGACATCCGCAATAACCTCCGCACTGCGGCAAAGCTGTTTGCCGAAGCGGGATGGAAAATCACGCAAGACGGTGGACGATCCATGCTCAAGAGTGAAAAGGGCGAAACGTTCACGATCGAATTTCTTCTCGATGATCCGTTATGGGAGCGCATAACGATTCCCTACCAACAACAGCTCGAAAAGCTGGGCATTCAAGTCGCCGTACGCACGATCGACAGTCCAGAGATGGAAAGGCGGATGCAAACCTTCGACTATGATTCGATCGTGCATACTTTCCCGCAATCATTGTCACCCGGGAACGAACAGCGCTATTACTGGGGATCGGCGGCGGCAGACCAGAACGGTAGCCAGAACTACACCGGAATAAAAAGTCCGGCCATCGACAAGCTTATCGAGCGCATCGTGTTCGCCAAAGACCGTGATGATCTGGTTACGGCCACCCACGCTCTCGATCGGGTGCTTCTGTGGAATCATTTGGTCGTTCCACATTGGTATATTCCCATCGAAAGGACTGCGCGGTGGGATCGTTTTGGAAGACCGGAGAAACTGCCTGACTTCTCAGTTGGCTTCCCCTCCATCTGGTGGTGGGACGAGGAGAAAGCCAAGAAGACGGCGGCCAATAAATGAAACCTTGGATCCCGGCGCTGCTTGCGCTCGGCCTTCTCGCCGTCCCAGCCGCAAGCGAACCCCGCCAGGGACTTTCCGCCTTCGGAGATCTCAAATATCCAGCGGACTTCAAGCATTTCGACTATGTGAATCCGGATGCACCGAAAGGCGGGCGCCTCGCCAGCCGGGGCACGCTGGCGATCGACACGTTCGACAGTTTCAACGGCTATATCCTCAAGGGAAATGCGGCGCAGAATATCGGCTTGCTGTTCGATTCCCTGATGGTGCGCGCCAATGACGAGCCTGATGCCGTCTATGGCCTTGTCGCCAAGACCGCCGACCTTGCCCCCGACAAGAAGAGCGTGACCTTCCAGCTGCGCGGGGAAGCGCGTTTTTCGGATGACACGAAACTCACGGGCGAGGATGTGTGCGACAGCTTTCGCCTGCTCTCGACCGAAGGTCACGAGCGCATCCGCATCCTCATTCGCGATGTGGAGAAATGCGAAGTCCTTTCGCCTTACGAGGTGCGCTATACTTTCAAAGGCGAGAATACGCGCGACTTGCCGCTCGTCATTGCCGAGCTGCCGATCTTCTCCAAGGCCCATTACGCCACGCATGATTTCACCAAAACGACGCTCGAGCCGCCTTTGGGTTCCGGCCCCTACAAGATTCGCGATTTCAAGGTGGGCCAGTATGTCGCCTATATCAGGCGCGCCGACTACTGGGCGGCCGATTTGCCGGTCAACAAGGGGCGCTGGAATTTCGATGAGATCCGCATGGAGTATTTCAAGGACCGGACCGCCGTCGTCGAAGCTCTGAAGGCCGGCATCCTCGATTTGCATGAGGAATTCACCTCGCGCGACTGGGCCACTGCCTACAACATCAAATCGGTGATGGAAGGCCGCCTCATCAAGGAAGTACTGCCGGACAAGACCCCGTCGGGCGCCCAGGGCTTCTATATCAATCTCAGGCGCGAAAAATTCCAGGACATCAGGGTGCGCAAGGCCCTTGACCTCGCTTTCGACTTCGAATGGACCAATACCAATCTCTTCTACAAGTCCTATCAGCGCACCACGAGCTTCTTCGAAAATTCGCCGCTCATGGCCAAGGGCAAGCCGTCGGAAGAGGAGCTCAAGATCCTCGAGCCGTTCCGCAAGGAATTGCGGCCGGAAGTCTTCGATGAGGCCTATGTGCCGCCGGTCTCGGATGGCTCGGGCCAGGACAGAAAGCTTCTCAAGCAGGCCTCACAGCTCCTTGCCGAAGCGGGTTGGCAGCGCAAGGGCACGCAACTGGTCAATGCCAAGGGCGAGAAGCTCACCATGGAATTCCTGATCGATGATCCGACCAGCGAGCGGATAACTGCACCCTATGTGAAGAATCTGCGCCTCCTCGGCATCGATGCCACGATGCGCAATATCGACCCCGCCCAGCATGAGCAGCGGGTGAAGGAATTCGACTTCGACACCGAGATCATGCGGCTGGTGGGCGGGCAGACTCCGGGTATTGAACTCAGAGGCCAGCTCGGCTCGCAATCGGCCAAGGCGATGGGCAGCTACAATCTTTCGGGCATCGCATTGCCGGTGGTCGATGCCCTGATCGACAAGATGATCACCGCCAAATCGCGAGAGGAGCTCCTGTTCACCGGCCGCGCCCTCGACCGGGTGCTGAGGGCCGAGCACATTTGGGTCTCGAACTGGGGCAAGCCCAGCCACTGGATCGTGCGCTGGGACATCTTCGAAAAGCCCAAAATTCAACCCGATTATGACGTAGGCATCCAGGATACCTGGTGGATCAATGCCGAAAAGGCGAAGACCCTGAAGCGCGGCAACTAGGACGGCATAAATGGGCGCTTACATCGCCAAACGCCTGCTTTTGATGATTCCGACCCTGTTCGGCATCATGCTGATGACTTTCGCCATCATCCAGTTCGTGCCCGGCGGGCCGATCGAGCGCGTCATCTCGCAGATCCAGGGCACAGCGGTCGAAGCGACGGCCAGGATCGGCGGCGGAGCGGGCGGCGAGGTCGCGCGTTCGCCGGATGCGAGCGGCATCGGCAGCACCGCAGCGACAGTCAAATATCGCGGCGCCCAGGGCCTCGATCCCGAATTCATCAAGAAGCTTGAGGTCCAGTTCGGCTTCGACAAGCCGGCGCATGAACGCTTCTTCCTGATGATGAAGAACTACCTCACCTTCAATTTCGGCCAGAGCTACTTCCGCGACAAGCCGGTCGTCGACCTGATGGTCGAGAAGATGCCGGTGTCGATCTCGCTCGGCCTGTGGCTGACCTTCATCAGCTATGCGGTCTCGGTGCCGCTCGGCATCCGCAAGGCCGTCAGGGATGGTTCATCCTTCGATGTGTGGACCTCGGGCGTGATCATCGTCGGCTATGCCATACCGAGCTTCATCCTGGCGGTGCTGCTGATCGTGCTGTTCGCCGGCGGCAGCTATTTCTCCTGGTTCCCGCTGCGCGGCCTCACCTCCGACAATTTCGACCAGATGTCGCTCATCGAAAAGGTCGCCGACTATGCCTGGCACCTGGTGCTGCCCTTGACGGCGCTCGGCATCAGTGGCTTCGCCACCATGACGCTCCTGACCAAGAATTCCTTTCTCGACGAGATCAAGAAGCAATATGTGGTCACCGCCCGCGCCAAGGGCCTCTCCGATCGGCGCGTCCTTTATGGCCATGTGTTCCGCAATGCCATGCTGCTCGTCATTTCGGGCTTCCCGGGAGCCTTCCTGTCCGCCTTCTTCACCGGCTCGCTTTTGATCGAGCAGATCTTCTCGCTCGACGGCCTCGGCTATCTGACTTACAAGGCCGCCATCGACCGGGACTATCCGGTCGTCTTCGCCAATCTCTATATCTTCACGCTTGTCGGGCTGGTGGTGGCGCTGATCAGCGATCTGACTTACACTCATTAGACTCTCCGGATTGAATGAACGCCGCTGGCACCTGTTCAAGGCGAACAGGCGGGGCTACTGGTCCTTATGGATCTTTCTGGTGCTGTTCGCGATCAGCGTCTTTGCGCCCATCATCGCCAATGACCGCCCGATCCTCGCCTCGTACAAGGGCGAGCTCCTGTTTCCGACCTTTACTGAATATCCGGAGGAGAAGTTCGGCGGCTTTCTGGCGCTCACCGATTTCCGTGACCCCTTCATCCAGGAAGAGGTCAGAGCCAATGGCTGGATGATCTGGCCGCCGATCCGCTATTCCTACAATACCGTCAATAACGAGCTGCCGGCGCCGGCGCCGTCAAAGCCCGCCTTCCAGATGACGAAGGAGGAGGCCTGCGCCAAATATGCGCAAGGGGCGAGCGATGCCAATTGCGTGTTCGGCAATCTCAACTGGCTCGGCACCGACGACCAGGGCCGCGACGTCGTTTCGCGGCTCATCTACGGCTTCCGCATATCGGTGTTCTTCGGCCTCATATTGACTTTCATCTCCTCAATCATCGGCGTGGCGGCGGGCGCGGTGCAGGGCTATTTCGGCGGCTGGACCGACCTCCTGCTCCAGCGCTTCATCGACATCTGGACGTCGATGCCGACCCTCTATCTGCTGATCATCCTCGCCGCTTTCATCACGCCCACCTTCTGGCTGCTGCTGTTCATCCTCGTGCTGTTTTCCTGGACGTCGCTCGAAGGCGTGGTACGCGCCGAGTTCCTGCGCGCCCGCAATTTCGAATATGTGCGGGCCGCGAGGGCGCTCGGCCTCACCAACACGAAGATCATGTTCAAGCATCTCTTACCCAACGCCCTTATCTCGACCGTCACCTTCATGCCCTTCATCCTGTCGGGATCGGTGACGACGCTGACGGCGCTCGACTTCCTGGGCTTCGGTCTGCCGCCCGGATCGCCCTCGCTGGGCGAGCTCCTCAACCAGGGCAAGCAGAATCTGCAGGCGCCGTGGCTTGGCTTCACCGGCTTCTTCGTTGTCTCCATCATGCTGTCGCTCCTCGTCTTCATCGGCGAGGCGGTGCGCGACTCGCTCGATCCGCGCAAGACCTTCCAATGAGCGCGCCGCTTCTCGACATCCGCGATCTCTCGGTCGCCTTCAGGCAGGGCAGCAAGACCCTCCTTGCCGTCGACCATGTCTCCTTCGCGATCGGCAAGGGCGAGACCCTGGCGCTTGTCGGCGAATCGGGCTCAGGAAAGTCCGTCTCGGCGCTTTCGGTGATGAAGCTCCTGCCCTACCCTTCGGCGTCGCATCCCTCTGGCGAAATCCTGTTCAAGGGCCAGGAACTGCTGCATGCGAACGAGAACACCTTGCGCAAAGTGCGCGGCAACGACATCACCATGATCTTCCAGGAGCCGATGACGTCGCTTAATCCCCTGCATCCGGTCGAGCGGCAGATCGGCGAAATTCTCGAAGTCCATCAAGGGCTTTCCGGATCGGCCCGGCGCAGACGCATCATCGATCTCCTGACCAAGGTCGGCATCCGCGATCCCGAGACCCGGCTTGAGGACTTCCCCCACCAGCTGTCGGGCGGCCAGCGCCAGCGTGTTATGATCGCCATGGCATTGGCGAACAATCCCGACTTGCTCATCGCCGATGAGCCGACGACGGCGCTCGATGTGACGGTTCAGGCGCAGATCCTGAAGCTGCTCAAGGATCTGCAAGCCGAAACCCGGATGGCGATGCTTCTCATCACCCATGATCTCGGCATCGTGCGGCACATGGCCGACAAGGTCTGCATCATGCAGCGCGGCAAGATTGTCGAGGCCGGAGAGACGGAAAGCGTCTTCACTCGGCCGCAGCATGCCTATACGAAGATGTTGCTGGCGGCCGAGCCCAAGGGCAAGCCGCCCCGCACGGATCGTTCCGCGCCAGTGGTCGTTTCAGCCGACAATCTCAAAATCTGGTTTCCGATCAAACGTGGATTTTTCCGACGCGTGATCGGGCATATCAAGGCTGTCGATGGCGTCGATGTGATGGTGCGCGCCGGGCAGACACTCGGCGTCGTCGGTGAATCGGGCTCCGGCAAGACCACGCTGGGCCTCGCTATACTGCGCCTCATCGCATCCGAAGGCCCGATCATCTATGCCGGCAAGAGGATCGACGGCTTCAATGCGCATGCCATGCGGCCGTTGCGCAAGGAGATGCAGATCGTCTTTCAGGACCCTTATGGATCGCTATCGCCGCGCCTTTCGGTCGGCCAGATCGTCGAAGAGGGCCTGATCGCGCAAGGCAAGGATTTGAGCGACGAGCAGAGGCGCGAACGGGTGGCGCTGGCTCTGCAAGAGGTCGGCATCGATCCCGAATCGATGGAACGCTTCCCGCATGAATTCTCCGGCGGCCAGCGCCAGCGCATCGCCATTGCGCGCGCTCTGGCGCTCGATCCCCGCTTCATCGTCCTCGACGAGCCGACGAGCGCGCTCGACATGTCGGTGCAGGCGCAGATCGTCGATCTCCTGCGCAGCATCCAGGAACGCCATAATCTGGCTTATCTGTTCATCAGCCACGACCTCAGGGTGGTGCGCGCACTTGCCAACGAGGTCATTGTGATGCGCAACGGGCTCGCCGTCGAACATGGCGCCACGGCACAGATCTTCGATGCGCCGCAAACCGATTATACGAAAGCCCTCATTGCCGCCGCGTTGCATCTGCGCACGGCCCCCAGCGGAACCGTCAAGCAATAATCATGGCCCTGCTTTTTCTGCTTTCTTCGTGGTCGCGGGATGAATGGACGCAGGCGATGCGCCGGCAAGGTCCCGACATCGATATCCGCGTCTGGCCGGATGAAATGGGCAATATCGAGGATATCACCTATGCCGTCGCCTGGCTGCCGCCGCCACATGTGCTCGAAAGCCTGCCCAATCTCAAAATGATCTTCTCGCTGGGTGCCGGCGTCGATGCCATTTTGAACGACCCGACGTTGCCCGAGGGCGTGCCGATCGCGCGCGTCGCCGAGCCCGATCTGACCATGCGGATGACCGAATATGTCGTCATGCAGGTGCTCATGCATCATCGCCAGCAGCGCCGCTTCGAAGAGAACCAGCGCAACCGGATCTGGGATTGCTTCCCGACCCATTCCGCTTCGGCGCTCGCCGTCGGCATCATGGGCCTCGGCGTCTTGGGCAGCGACGCGGCGCAAAAGCTGGCGTCGCTCGGCTTCAAGGTCGCCGGCTGGAGCCGGTCACGCAAAACCATTTCGGGCATAGAATGTTTTGCGGGATCCGATGAATTCGATTCGTTCCTGAAACGAACGGATATTCTCGTCTGCCTCTTGCCGCATACGCCGGAAACCACCGGCCTCATCAATGGCGAGGTGATCGCGAAGCTTTCCCGCAAGGGCCCTTTCGGCGCACCCATCCTCATCAATGCCGGGCGCGGCAAGCAGCAGGTCGAAAGCGATATCCTCGCCGCCCTCGATTCGGGCGCTCTTTATGCCGCGACGCTCGATGTCTTCGAGACCGAACCCTTGCCGCAGGACAGTCCGTTCTGGAGCCATCCCAAGGTCACGCTTACCCCGCATGCGGCGGCCGATTCGGATCCCGATACGATCACCGCCTATGTGCTGCACCAGATCCGACGGCATCAAACGGGCTTGCCGGTCGAGAACATCATCGACCGCAAGCGCGGCTATTGAGAATGCTCTTGCCCTCTTCCCTGGTCGAGAAAGAGGAAGTCATTCCAGCCGCTTGATCGACGTGATCTGGCCATGGCGCCGGGCGATGCGCTCGACTGCGCTGCGCAATGGTTCCAGCGTCACTTGCATGAAATGACCGTTGGCGTGCAGCAACATGCGCTCATCGCTCATGATGCCGACATGGCCGTCCCAGAAGACGAGATCGCCACGCCTCAGGCTTCCCAGATCATCCTTCGGCAACCGGTGGCCGAGACTTGCCTCCTGCATGTCCGTATCGCGCGGGCAGACAATACCTGACGCCTGGAGCGACAGCTGGACGAGGCCCGAGCAATCCAGCCCGAAGACGGATTTGCCGCCCCACAGATAAGGCACATGGCGATAGGCTTCGGCCACGGCGACGAAATCGGGGGCACTTTCGCTTAACGGTGCCAGGTGGCTCGCGACCACAAAGCGGCCATTGGCGAGATGAGCAAATCGCTCATTCTGGCCTGCGACCGCGACACGCGCATTCATCGTCAGGGTCACCGTCGGCTGCGACTTGATGTCAGGGGCCGGGAACATGAAAGTCGAGGGAACGGAAACGCGATGGGTCGCCGCACGGCCAATGGCGATGAGGTCATCCTGGGCGGCATAGCCGACATAGCCATCGCTCTCGAGCTGAAGCCAGGCCCAGCCTTCCTGGACATCGAAGACGCGCACATATTCACCCATCAGTGCCTGCGTATCGAGGCCCGCATCGAATCGCGGCTCGCGATGCAATGACAGAAGCGGAGCGGCCACTTCCCTGCGCTCGCCTTCGACCAGGCGGGCGCCGCTGGCAGCCTCGCTCAGGCGGGTATCGGCGAGATCGGGGCGGATGGCATGCAGACGGCGATCGACACTGTTCATGATGAGCCTGATCTAGACCTGCTTTGCGAGCCTGCCAACTGTTTCGGCGAGACGTTCAAGATAGAGCACACCCTTTACCGTTCTTTGCACCAGCACATTGCGCCGATCGGCCTCATCGCGCCGGCGCGTCAGTAGATCGAGCTTGCCCAGTGAATCAAGGGCCCGCGTGATGACCGGCTTGGAGACGCCGAGCTTCGCCGCAAGGTCGCGCACCGTATGGGGCGGCGCTTCCAGATAGACGGTGAGCAGCAAGGTGATCTGACGCGTCGAAAGATCCGGCTCATCGCCGCGAATCAAATGAAGATTCACGTCATGCCAAAGCTGCAAAGCTTTCGCCGGCGACAAAGTAACGCCCATCGAAACCGGACTCCGCTCCATAATTTTATCGTTTCGGAGCCGTTTCATTCTGGACCAGGGCGTTACAGACTGCAAGCTAAAGCATGGTGGTCACCACTACGCTTTCACTTTTATTCGCACTTTTCCGGATCATGCGCCGTAGCGCTCTTCGATCAGGCCAAAGAGCGCATGGATTGCCTGGGCTTCGCCGCCTCGCGGGCGGCCGGGCTTTGCTGCGGGGGTCCAGGCAAAGATGTCGAAATGAACATAGGATTTGGCGCGATCGACGAAGCGCTTGAGAAACAGGGCCGCGGTCAGCGATCCGGCAAAGCCTGATTCACCGGCATTGTTCAGTTCGGCGATCGAGGATTCGATGAGCGCGTAATAGGGCGTCCACAACGGCATCCGCCAGAGGGGATCGTTGGCCTTGGTTGAATGGCGCGCCAGGGCCCCTGCCAGATCATCATCGCTGGTATAGAAGGGCGGCAGATCCGGCCCCAGGGCGACCCGGGCAGCGCCGGTGAGCGTGGCCATATCGATGAGGAGGTCGGGGCTTTCTTCATCTGCGAGCGCCAGGGCATCGCCCAGGATCAGGCGGCCTTCCGCATCAGTATTGCCGATCTCCACCCTTATGCCCTTGCGGCTCGTCAGCACATCACCCGGACGGAAGGCATTGCCGGAGATCGAGTTCTCTACGGCCGGGATAAGTACACGCAGGCGCAGCTTGAGCTTCGCTTCCATGATCATCCGGGCGAGACCCAGGACATTCGCAGCACCACCCATGTCCTTTTTCATAGTCAGCATGCCGGAGGCGGGCTTGATATCGAGGCCGCCGGTATCGAAGCACACGCCCTTGCCGACCAGCGTCAGTTTCGGTGCCCGTGCTGGTCCCCAGATGAAATCGATGAGGCGCGGCCTGCGGCTGCTCGCCTGCCCCACCGTGTGGATCATGGGAAATTCCCGGCGCAGGCGGTCGCCTGCAACGATCCGAAGCTTGGCATGGTGGCGCGCCGCGACCTGGCGGGCAGCCGCTTCCAGGTCATCGGGACCCATATCGGAGGACGGGGTGTTGACGAGGTCGCGCACCATGAAATGTGCGCCCGCCGCGCGCAGTAACGCGGCACGATCGATATCGGCCGGGCAGACGAGGCGCGGAGATGGTGAAGCTCCCGTCCGGTAGCGCTCGAAGCGATAGGATTCGAGAAGCCATCCAAGGATCGAGCCGCGTTTATCGGGCAGATCACCATCGATGCGATAGTTTCCTTCGGGCAGGACCCGGACAAGTCTGGCGAATTCAAACGGATCGCCTGGTGTCTCGGCGAGACCGTAAAAGATCTTTTCCAGATTACCGGCCTTGTCCGGCAAGAGACCATGCTTGCCGGGCTGGCCGGTGAAGCCCGATTTCCTGAGCCAGGTTCTGCCCGCCTGGTCGAGCGCGCGCTCAATTCCCGGCCAGGACTTCGCCGTCACCGTGACGATCGGCGTGGCACCCCGGCTGCGGGTTGCCGACAAAAGAACAAGTGATGGATCTGGCATGGGATTTCCTGGACTGTGGTGGATTTGACATTGCGAGATTTTCGCGAATCCGGACGAAACAGGTCTGGTCTAAAGCAAAGGCGGCCTATGGTTAATGGTTTATTGAGGTCTCAACCCGAAGATGAGGCCAAGCCAAGCGCGGATAGCGGCCGTTCCGCCCGATCACGCACACAAGTTTCGGAGTAATGGCGCATGTCGGGTTCCTGTTCCTACCTCATACGGCACATAAGTCTTGCCGCTTTGCTTGTCGCTTCCTCGCTCGCGCTTGGCGCCTGCCAGAACAAATCCGCCGGCCTCGACGGCGTCGATCCGCTGGCGACAGGCAGCAGCGCTCCGGTATCGCTCAAGGAAACCGCCAAGCTTGGCGAAAGGTGGCAGGCGGACCCCAAGAATCTGCAGCTTGGCCTCGTCTATGCCAGCCAGCTCAAGGCGCTTGGACAGGGCGACCAGCAATTGAAGGTATTGGCGACCCTCACGCAATATCATCCGCAAGACCAGAAACTGTTGACGCTCTATGGAAGGGAACTCGCCCAGGCCGGGCAGCCGGGCCAGGCGGAAGCTGTCCTCGCCAATGCTGTTGCCGCCGGCAGCACCGACTGGAAAGTCTATTCGGCGCTTGGTTCGACGCTCGACCAGCAGTCGAAATACGCTGAAGCACGCGGCTACTATCAGCGCGCGCTCAAGATCTCACCAAACAACGTTGCAGTGCTGAACAATCTCGGAATGTCCTATGCCCTCGAGGGCAATCTGAAACAGGCGGAAGCAACCTTGAAAGAGGCCTCCGATCTGCCTGCGGGCAAGAGTGAGCCGCGGCTCAGGCAGAATCTGGCGCTCGTCGTCGGCCTGCAGGGCCGGTTCGATGAAGCGCGCCAGATCGCCAGCGCCGATCTGCCGGCCGAGGAAGTCGAGGCGAACATGGCCTATCTTCAGAAAATGCTGGCGCAGCCCAATACCTGGCAGCAACTGACCGACAAGCCGGCCGGCTAGTGTCGCAGAGCCATCACGAGGATTATTGACGGCCCAAGTATCACGATAAAGATCACCGGCAGGAAGAACAGCATCATCGGCACGGTGAGCTTCGGCGGCAGTGCGGCGGCTCTCCTCTCGGCCTCCTGCATGCGCATATCGCGGTTCTCCTGAGCCAGCACGCGCAAGGCCTGGCCGACCGGCGTGCCATAACGCTCCGATTGGATGAGGCTGGTGACGACCGATTTGACGGTCGTCACCCCTGTGCGCTTGCCCAGATTCTCGAAGGCCTTGCGGCGATCAGGGAGATAGGACAGCTCGGCGCAGGTCAATGTCAGTTCCTCGGCGAGGGGAACCGACTGGCTGCCGATCTCGCGCGCCACGCGCTGCAGGGCGGCTTCGATCGACATGCCGGACTCGACGCAGATCAGCAACAGATCGAGTGCATCCGACCAGGCCCGTTTGATGGAAAGCTGACGCCGGTCGATCTTGCTCTTGATATAGAGGGCCGGCAGGTAATAGCCCGCCACCAGCCCGATGATCAGCGCGGCAAAACGCATATTGGTCGGGATCTTGTCGCCGAAGACCTGGGTCGAGTAAACGAAGAAAACAATGCCGAGGATGAAGGGCGTGATGAGCCGTGCTGCCAGGAAATAGACCAGGTGGCGGTCGCTGCGATAGCCCGCCTGGCGAAGGCCGTCGCGCGAGGATTCGGCTTCGAACAGCTTGCGAAGATTGAGACCTTCGACGAGTTGGGTCAGGAGGCCCGGATTGGCGCGATCGCGCAGACGTCCGGCTTCATTGCCGAGTGCGGCGCGATGAGCTGCCTTCAGGCGCTCGCGTTCCGTCATGATGCTTTTCATGCGCGCCTTCATCTGGTCGCCCTGAAGCAGCGGCGCCGCGACGGTGAGGATGGTGGCAAAGGCGGACACGCCGACAAGAAGGGTGATCAAGCCTTCCGGTTTCATGAAAAACTCGAGATCCATGGCTGTCGCAGCCTCTCCTCAGAAATGGAAATTGATCATCTTGCGCATGACCAGAATGCCCAGGCACATCCATATGCCCGACCCGATGACCATGATGTTGCCGACGGTCGTATCCCACAATGGATTGAGATAGGCCGGACTGAGAATGGTGAGTCCCCCAATAATAACAAACGGCAAAGAACCGATGATGGCCGCCGAGGACTTGGCTTCCTGGCTCATCGACCTGATCTTCCCCTTCATCTTCTTGCGGTCGCGCAGAACCTTGGACAGGTTGTTCAGGGCTTCGGAAAGATTGCCGCCGCTCTTCGACTGGATGGCCATGACGATCGCCAGGAAATTCACTTCCGCCAGCGGCATGCGCTCATACATGCGCTCGATGCCCTGATCGATGGAAATACCGATCCTCTGGCCTTCGACGATCTCGAGGAATTCAGGTCCGACCGGAGCCGGCGTCTCAGAAGCAATGACTTTCATCGCATCGATGACAGGCAAGCCGGATTTGAGACCGCGGACCATAATGTCGATGGCATCGGCAAAATCATTGAGGAAGACCTGCTGGCGGCGCCGGCGCAGGAATTTCAGGATCCAGCGCGGCAGGCCGAAGAAGCCCGCGATGGCGGCGACAATCGCGACATACCAGGGAACGCCGGTTACCAACACGCCGAGACCGATGAAGAGACCCAGCATGAACGCAAACAGATAGAACGTCCGCGGCGATATTCCGAGGCCCGCCTGCTGATGGAGCGATTCCTGAATCTGCTTGCGGCGGGCGTCCTTCGGATCTTCCGCCATCAGCCGGGCGCGCAGGCCCGGCTTTACGGGAGCCTTGCCGTCCGATACCACGGCCTTGACGCGCTTCTCGGCCTTCTTGGCGCCGGAGAAATAGGGGTAAAGGACAGTCAGCAGCAAACCGCCGACCGCCAGCGCCACCATGACGATGAATCCCAACTGCCGGAAGCTGTCAAAATCCATTCAGGGTCTCCTCACTCGTCCGCCCCATCCTGTCCGATGACCTGGAGGCAAGGCGCTGCTCGAAGGATAACGATTTTATGGGCCGCGGCTTTCGCCGCGCTGACGGGCTCTGGATATGGCGGAGATTTCGCATGTAACCGTCTTCAATAATTCCGGATGCTAGGCTTGTCCTTCAGTGCGCGCCTCGGCGCGCTCCAGAGCGTCGGCCAGACGTCTCTCTTCGTTGAAATACCTTGCCCGATCCCAGAAATGCGGCCGGGCTATTCCGGTCGAGCGGTGGCGGCCGATGATGCGGCCATTGGCGTCCTCGCCCATGATCTCATAGACGAACAGATCCTGAGTGATGATCACCTCGCCTTCCATGCCGATGACTTCGGTTATATGGGTGATACGGCGCGAACCGTCGCGCAGGCGAGCGGCCTGGACGATGACATCGATCGAGCCGACGATCATTTCCTTGATCGTTTTTGACGGCAGCGCGAAGCCGCCCATCGTGATCATCGATTCGAGGCGCGATATGGCCTCGCGCGGGCTGTTCGAGTGCAATGTTCCCATCGAACCGTCGTGACCAGTATTCATGGCCTGCAAAAGGTCGAAAGCCTCGGGTCCGCGGACCTCGCCGACGATGATGCGTTCCGGACGCATGCGCAGGCAGTTCTTGACGAGGTCGCGCATCGTCACCTCGCCCTCGCCCTCGAGGTTGGGCGGGCGCGTTTCAAGGCGCACGACATGCGGCTGCTGGAGCTGGAGTTCGGCTGCGTCCTCGCATGTGATGACGCGCTCGTCGAGATCGATATAACCGGTGAGGCAGTTGAGAAGCGTCGTCTTACCGGAACCCGTGCCGCCTGAGATCAGGACGTTGCAGCGCACCCGGCCGATGATTTCGAGGATGGTCGCTCCTTCCGGCGTTATGGTGTGGAACTTCACCAGATCAGGAAGCTTGAGCCGGTCCTTCTTGAACTTGCGGATGGTGAGTGTCGGGCCGTCGATGGCGAGCGGCGGCACGATGACGTTGACGCGTGAGCCGTCAGCCAGGCGCGCGTCGCAGATCGGGGATGATTCATCGACGCGGCGACCGACCTGGCTGACGATGCGCTGGCACCGGTCTTCTGCATCTTGCCGGCGACTTCGATGAAGCAGGTGTCGGCGCCATTAACCATGATATCGGCGATGTCATCGCGCGCCAGCAAGGGCTCGAGCGGACCATAGCCCAGCACGTCATTGCAGATATCCTCGAGCAGGTCTTCCTGCTCGGCGATCGACATCGCGACATCCTTGAGGGTGATGATCTCATTGACGATGTCGCGGATCTCGTCGCGCGCTCCCTCGCGATCGAGTTGGCTCAACTGCGTCAGATCGATGGCATCGATCAATGCATTGAAGATCGTCGATTTGATATCATAGTAGTTGTCCGACCGCCGCGGCGAAGCGCTGGCAATCGGTTTCGGC
>VAZZ01000020.1 GCA_005884715.1 Alphaproteobacteria bacterium
GGCTCTGCGCAATCTCGAAGTCGACACGCGGGGGCTCGATGCGCTCGACCACCGCTATCTTTCCTGCATAGCGGTCAATTTCGGCGGCGGGCCGGTTGGGGTCGAGACGATCGCGGCCTCGCTCTCGGAAGCGCGCGATGCGATCGAGGAAGTGATCGAGCCGTTCCTGATCCAATTGGGTTTCGTCAACCGCACGCCGCGCGGCAGGCTGCTTACGCCGCATGCCTTCCGGCATCTGGGGCTCGCGGTGCCGCAGCGTCCGGAGATCATACAAGGCATCCTGCCGCTCGAGAATGGCGATGACTGAGTGGAAGGATCTGGCCGGTCGCATCGAGAAAGACCGTCACGTGCTGCCGGTGCGCGTCTATTACGAGGACACGGATTTTTCCGGCGCCGTCTATCACGCCAACTATCTCAAATTCTGCGAGCGCGGCCGTTCCGACTGTCTGAGGTTGCTCGGCGTCCATCATCATGAAATGCATTGGCACGAAACCGAAGGGCGGATGGGTTTCGTCGTGCGCCGGATGCTTTGCGATTTCCGCAAACCGGCCCGGATCGACGATCTGCTCGAAATCGAGACGCGGTTTCGCGAAATGAGAGGTGCGCGCATGGAACTCGACCAGAAGGTTCTGCGTGAATGCGAGACATTGTTTGCAGCGCAAGTGACCGTCGTGCTGGTCGATGCGGCCGGGCGGCCAAAAAGGTTCCCCAAGGCCATGGCCGAGGCGCTCAAGACGTTTTGACGAAAGCCTTATCTTGCCGGAATTCCCTATCGTAACCATACCTTAACCATAGCTTGCTGTTGTCAGAACGAGGCTGGTCGATTTGGACCGGGATGGGGATTCGGCGTCAAAACGCCGGATACGCCGCAGTTTGGACAGATTTAACCTTATTTACCTCGCTCGCTTCACCAGAAGCTCGGGCGGGATTGGGATTCGGAGTGCCAGCGGTGGGAAAGAAAGCAAAACATGGAAGTTGAGACGGTACAGAACGTTGCCCAGACAGCGGGGCAGCTGTCGCTCTGGCATCTGATCTGGAATGCGGGTTTTGTGGTCCAACTGGTGATGCTCGGTCTCGCCGCTGCGTCGGTGTGGTCATGGGCGATCATCTTCGAGAAATTCGTCGTCTATCGGCGCACCCAGTCGCAGAGCGAGAAATTCGAGCAGAATTTCTGGGCCGGACAGTCGCTAGAAGATCTCTATATGGCGCTGGGCGCACGCACCAATAGCGGCATGGCGGCGATTTTCATGGCGGCGATGCGGGAATGGAAGAGGAGCCAGGGAGCGGCCACCAGGGCCGGCTTCCAGGGTGTCCAGAAGCGCATCGAGAAGGTGATGGATGTCCAGATCCAGAAGGAGATGGGCAATATCGAATCGAGGCTTCTGTTCCTGGCGACGGTCGGATCGGCCGCCCCGTTCATCGGCCTGTTCGGCACGGTCTGGGGCATCATGACCAGTTTCCAGGCCATCGCCAATTCGCAGAACACCAATCTGGCGGTCGTCGCCCCCGGCATCGCGGAAGCTTTGATTGCGACGGCGCTCGGCCTCCTTGCTGCCATACCGGCGACAATCTTCTACAATAAATTCGCTGCCGACGCGTCCAAGATCGGGGCCAGACTGGAGAATTTCGCTGACGAGTTTTCCGCGATCATCTCGCGGCAGCTGGACGAGCGGGTGTAGGCATGGGTGTTTCGGCAAATGGTGCGAATGGTGGGTATACGCGGCGGGGCAGCCGGCGGCGGTCCTCCTTCTCGGCAATGAGCGAAATCAACGTGACGCCGCTGGTCGACGTCATGCTGGTGCTCTTGATCGTGTTCATGGTGGCCGCTCCCCTGATGACCGTCGGCGTCCCGATCGAACTGCCGCAGACCAAGGCAAAGCCGCTGCAAGGCGATACCGAGCCGATTACGGTATCGATCGATGGCCAGGGCAAAGTGTTCCTGCAAGAGACCGAGATCGACGCCGACACGCTGATCCAGAAGCTCGAAGCGATCGCCAAGAACGGCTATGACGAGCGCATCTTCGTGCGCGGCGACACCAATGTGGATTATGGTGCGGTGATGAAGGTGATGGGTTCGCTCAACGCCGCCGGCTACAAGAAGATCGGCCTGGTCACCGGTTCGGAGCCGGCCAAGACGGAACAGAAGAAGGCGCAGAAATAGGAATATGCGGCGCAGCCTCACGATATCGCTTCTGGCGCATGCGGCGATCCTCGCCTCGGCCTTTATCGTGCTGCCCAATCCGAAAGAGTTCAAGGTCGAGGATCAGGAATCGATCCCGATCGATATCATCACGACAGAGGACCTGAGCAAGCGCCAGGCGATGGTGAAAACGCCTGAGAAGCCGGTCGAGAAGGCAGCACCGAAGCCCGTCGATGTGGTAAAGCCGCTGCAGCCGGCACCTGAGGTCGCGCCCGAGATCAAGACCGCCGCCAAGGAAGCCTCCGCTCCACCTGAGCCAAAGGCCGAGCCGCCGAAGGAAAAGCCCAAGGACGAGCCCAAGCCGGAACAGAAGCCGGATGAGATGGCGGAGCTGGTAAAGAAGATCGAAGACAAGCCGGACGAAAAGAAGCCAGAGCAGAAAGAGGCCGAGGCGAAGCCGCAAAAGAAACCGGTCGAGAAGCCGCCAGAGAAAAAGCCCGAGAAAAAATTGAAGCCCAAGAAAGAATTCAATCCTGACGATATCGCCGCTTTCCTCAACAAGACCGATGACTGAATTCAATCTGTCGGGCAATGATGACGGCGTTGCCGCGACGATCGCGGACGCGATCATGCAGCGGCTCGCCAAATGCTGGAACATTCCGCCGGGCGCCCGGGAGGCCCAGATCAGCGTGAAGGTGCATTTCCAGCTCAATCCGAACGGCACGGTCTCCGGCCTGCCACAGGTTCTGAATGGCAGCGCCGATCCGCTCTTCGCTGCGACCGCGCAGTCGGCGGTGTCGGCGGTGATGGACTGCCAGCCTTACGATTTCCTGCCGCAGGACAAATACGAGCTGTGGCAAGACAACGGCGTGAATTTC
>VAZZ01000227.1:0-963 GCA_005884715.1 Alphaproteobacteria bacterium
CGATGACCGTGTCGGGGACCACTTCGCGGACGGTGATGCCGGTGATGCTAGCGACGACATCCGACAGGCTTTCGACATGCTGGATATTGAGCGCCGTCCACACATCGATGCCGGTATTGAGCAGTTCCTCGACATCCTGGAAGCGTTTGGGATGCCGGCTGTCCGGCGCATTCGTATGCGCCAGTTCATCGACGATGATGAGATAGGGCCGGCGCGTCAGCGCGGCATCGACATCGAACTCCATCAGACTCTGGTTCTTATAGATGATTGTCCGGGGCGGCAGGACTTCGAGACCTTCGAGAAGTGCCGCCGTGTCGGCCTGGCCGTGCGTCTCGACGAGGCCCACCACAACGTCGCGGCCTTCCGCCTTGAGCCGCCTTGCGCCGGAGAGCATGGCATAGGTCTTGCCGACCCCGGGTGAGGCGCCGAGGAAAATCTTGAGCTTGCCGCGCGTCCTGCGCTCGACAAGCTTCAGAAGGGTATCCGGTGACGGACGAGGTTCAGGGCTTTGTGTCATTGTCGGGCTTATGATTTATCCAGGCGACAAGGCGTCAAGAGCCCGGGTCGAGGCGCCGCGAGGCCTGCCGCGACGATCAGGCCGATAAAGGCTTCCGACATGGGCTTGCCCTATATCTGATCGCACAGGCGGACATAAGCCGCCATCAGGGCAAAAAGAAAGACGCCTAGCCCTAAGTAAACGATGTCCCACATGATCGCCTCCGTTCATGGAGTTCAAGTCGCTCTTTGGACATCAAGATTCAATTAGGGAAACGGCAGCCGCGCATAAGTTTTCCATAAAATCCGACTGCTTGAACGATCTCCTATTTCCCCCTCCCGTTTGCGGGAGAAGGGAAATGTCTGCTTCCTAAAACTGCACCCAGCGCGTCAGGACACCATCGATGAACCTAGACCGTCGCGGTCAACAATCCTTCTCGGAATAAAAATGATCGAATGGAGGCTCGA
>VAZZ01000227.1:1037-5338 GCA_005884715.1 Alphaproteobacteria bacterium
ATACATTCAACTCATAAACATCGTGAAGCTTGCCGGACAAATGTTGCCGCGTGTCCCTAAGCATACGACCGAGATCGCTTGTGCGCGTCCAATCGTCATGCTGCATGCTGGTTGTCACGATACCAGATGTTGCAAAGATGGGGATTGAGTTTGGCCCCACGTTGGAGAATCCATAACGTGGTGTGATTGCCTGGCAAACTAACCGCAAATGCCGGATTTCATCATTTAGTGAAAATTCCGACTCGCGCCGGGCAACTACATATCTTTTGTTGGCGTCGTGTCGGATAAATGAGATATGCGAGTTCGGGTCGAGATAATGCGTATTTCTGATATCATCAAGAGCGACGCCTTTGTAGATCTCGAATTCTGAAAGTATTTCGATCAGGCGTGACCTTTTGAAGAGCGTTCGATTGCGCGGCACACCTCTCTGGGAAGTAAAGAAGGCGGCCTTGTTCGGATTCGCTCCAGCGTCTTCGGTCCAAGCAACCAGGGTCCTAGGGTGCTTGGAGATGTCGAAATCTTCCAGCCAGTCATAGATTGCCAGAACACGCATTGTCGGCCTCCTGCGGTCACTTAGAGCTGCACGCCGCGCGTCAATGCACCATCGATCACCAGATTTGTTCCGGTGGTGAAGCTCGAAGCTGGGCTTGCCAGAAACACGATGCCGCGGCCGATCTCTTCGGGCTTGGCCATTCGCCCCGTCGGGTTGAGCGCCATCGCCTTCTCGAAGAGATCGGGGATGTTCTTCTCGACATGTTCCCAGATCCCGCCGGCGAAATAGACATTGCCGGGCGAGACGGCATTGACGCGGATCATCTTCGGCGCCAGCGCAAAAGCCATGCGCTGGGCATAGTGGACGAGCGCCGCCTTGAAGGCGCCATAGGCGGGGCCGGTGAAGTCGACTTCGCGGCCCGAGACCGATGAAACGATGACGATGGCGGGCGCCTTGGATTTCTCAAGATGCGGCAGCGCGGCATTGACCGCGCGCACCGTGTGCAGCATGTCCACTTCGAACTCCTTCTTCCATGCCTCTTCGCTTTCATCGACCGCGAGTGCGGAGACATTGGCGACGACAATATCGACGCCCTTGAGCTCCTTGGCGCTGGCATTGACCCAGCCTACCAAAGCGTCCTTGTCGCCGACATCGATCGCCTGGCCGAAGCTTTTCACACCTAGACATTGGCGCCTTCATCGGCGAAGATATCGGCGGCGCGGCGCCCGATGCCTTTCGATCCACCCGTCACCAGGGCATTCAGTCCCGTCAGGCCAAGATCCACGATCCTTCTCCCTTTTCTTGATCAGTGTGCGGTAACAGGCGCGAGGCACCAGACAGCGAAAAGCGGCGCAGCTCCCGAAGCCATGGCATGCTTGACATTGGGGGTGTTGTAGAAGCTGCCCCCGATCCCCGGCTCGAACCAGTCGCTGTCGCCATGCTGGAACTTGCCTTTGGACAGGACCAGATAGACCTCTTCCGGCGAATGATCGTGATCGGGATAGCGGACATGGGGCGCCAAAAGGCTCACCCCTACCCAGACATCGTCGCGCGTTTCATGGCCATTGGGACCGACGATCATCGCATTGGCATGGGCGTCGGTGAAGTTAGCGCTCTGACTGCCATCGACCTTGGGCCGGCGCGTCCAGGTCAGCTTTGGCTCCAGCGCCGCGAAGTTGGAGGCAATCCTGCCGAGCGAGGTGCTGGCGGCGCGCGCGGCGTCGAGCGCCCCCGCCAAATGCATGCAGGCGGGCAAGCGCATCGGCTGGTTCAGCCCTGATGGGCCTGGATTTTCCAGCGCGCCGAAAACCTTTTCAATGCATCGTTTCGCTTCGGGACCGACTTTGGCGGCCTCCAGTTCATAGTGCAGGCTATCGAGAAAAGCCTGAAGGACAGGTGGTCGTTCAGCCATGGCGCCCTCCTCTGTCTTCTTTCAGGAAAGCAGCGAAGCGCTCCGCATAATCGGGATGCCAGCGCGACAAAGGCGGACGGTTCTCGATGATGTCCTGAGCCGCCCAGGCGATACGCTTCTCATCGGTGGCCCGGGCCACTTCATTGTCCGGGCACAATATATAGAAGTCGCCTTCTCCCAGGCGCTCCAGCATGAAATCGACCGTCTGCTCCGGCGTCCAGGCGCCTTCCGGCTTCTCGACGCGTCCCCTGGCGGTGAGGCCCGTGAACACGAAGCCTGGAATGAGGAGATGTGCTGAGACATGGCAGCCATCGCGCGATCTGAGCTCGTGCTGCAACGCCTCGGTAAAGACCTTCACGCCGGCTTTGGCGACATTATAAGCGGGATCGCCAGGGGGCGTGGTGATCCCCTGTTTCGAGCCCGTGTTGATGATGAGGCCGGGCGTGCCCTGGTCGATGATATTGGGCGCGAAAATCCGTGTGCCATTGATGACGCCCATGAGATTCACGGCGATGACGTCATCCCAGTTCGCCTGCGCCCCGAAGATCTGGCTGCCGGGCTGAATGCCGGCATTGTTCATGAGCACATCGATATGGCCGAAATGCTCCCTTACCGTTTGCTCAAGCTTGCGCAGTTCCTCCGGATTGCCGACATCGCAGGGTGCTACAATGCAGTCCCGCTCGGCGAACTGCGCTCCCGCCGCCATCAATCGATCCAGATCCCGGTCGGCGATGCACACCTTGAGGCCGGAATCGAGAAAGCGCCGCGCCGCCGCAAGGCCGATGCCGGAAGCACCGCCGGTGATGACGGCGACACTACCGGCCTTTAGTGCTGCACTGCTCATCGGCACTCCCTTATGTTATTTTACAGTACGCCGGGGAATGCTCCGCCATCGATCAGGAGATTCTGGCCGGTGATATAGCCCGCATGCGCCGAGCACAAGAAGGCGCAGGCCTTGCCGAATTCTTCCGGTTGGCCAATGCGTTTCGCTGGTATGGCACTCTCTTCCTCGGCGCGGATCACGTCGATGCCGACGCCTTTATCCTTCGCGGCAGCGGCGAGTCCGTCATTGAGCCGGCGCGTATCGAACGATCCGGGCAGCAGGAAATTGATGGTCACATTGGCATGGGCGACTGAACGCGCCACTCCGGCAAGGAAACCGGTGAGGCCGAGCCTCGCGCCACTCGAGAGATCGAGCCCGGCACGATCCGCCCGAAGCGCCGCTCGACCATGCCGTCAATGACGGCCTGGATGAGCTCGATGGGGCTCACCATGTTGTTGATAAGGCCAGTAAGCTGGGCTTGCCGGTCGATTTTACGGAAATCGCGATAGGGCGGTCCGCCATTATTGTTGACGAGAATGTCGACCTGGCGGACGGCGCTTAGAATGCTTCTCTGTCCTTCCGGTGTGCCGACATCGGCGACGACCGGAATGACCTTGGCGCCGCTTTCGCCGGCGATCGCATGCGCCGTCTCTTCAAGCGCCAGCTTGTCGCGGCCATTGACGATGACTGTGCAACCCGCTTTGCCAAGCTCCATGGCGCAGGCGCGGCCGAGCCCCCGGCTTGACGCGCAGACAACCGCATTCCGTCCGGCAATTCCTAGATCCAATGTAATCTCCCTGGAAGGCGAACAGGCACCGTTAGAAGGTCGCGGACGCACCGCCGTCGACACTGAGAAGCTGGCCCGTCATATATTGTGCATCATCGGAGCAAAGAAAGAACACCGGGCCTGCTATGTCAACCGGTTTGCCGAAGCGGCGCATCGGGATGCGGCCATGCTTTACATAGATATCGCGGAACCAGTCCGAATCATATTCATGCGAGCCGTCCGGCTGAATGGACATGGGCGTGTCGACAAAGCCCGGCGCCAGGGCGTTCACCATGATGTCATGCGGGGCGAGATCGCAGGCGAGTGCCCGGGTGAAATTCACAATGGCGCCCTTGGCCGTTGCATAGGCGATCTGGTTGGGCCAGCCGCGCAGGCCCTGGATGGAGGCGATATTGAGGATGCGCCGGCCCGGTCCCGCTTTCTTGATCAATGGCACAAAGGTCATCGTCATGCGTATGGCGCCATCCTGGTTGATGCGAATGACGCGCTGATAATCCTCCATGGTCATCGTCTCGATATGGGTGTCGGCGCCGATGGCGGCATTGTTCACCAGGATCTCGCACTTGCCGTGTTCCGCATCCACCCTCCGGGCCAGGGCGTTGACCGATCCATCATCGGCGACATCAACCGGTGCTGCACTCACCCTCAGGCCTTGCTTGACGAGCCCGGCCGCCGCAGCGTCCGCCTTGGTGTGTGCTATGTCGGCGAGGATGACGGAGGCACCTTCTTCGGCCAGACGCGTCGCAATGCCAAGCCCGATCCCTTGCGCAGCTCCCGTGACCACCGC
>VAZZ01000227.1:5359-16696 GCA_005884715.1 Alphaproteobacteria bacterium
TCCTCACCCAGTCTCCGGCGAAAGCGGACCATCTAAAACATATCACACGGTTGCAGTCACCTCGCCCGCCCAAAGCCCAGGCAGTTTTTGCTCGTGCTGCTCAAACTTGTTGCGCTGCAAAATTATTAGGCGACCATCGGCATATATCAAAAAGGATGAATCGCTCAGCTAAGCCAAAGGCTTAATGAAATTGTGAGTGCTGCTTGTGCAACTGGCATGCTGCTTGCGCTGCAATGCAATGACGGGGCAAAAATCATAAGGGGAGAAATGCATGAACAGACGTGAATTTGCCAAACTCGGAAGAGCGCTTCTTGTAGCCACCGCGCTCACGCCAATGGCTCTCACCGCTTCGCCGGCTTTCGCCGAGGAAACGATCAAAGTTGGCATCCTTCATTCGCTGTCGGGGACGATGGCGATCTCGGAGACAACGCTCAAGGATGTGATGTTGATGCTCATCGATCAGCAGAACAAGAAGGGCGGCCTGCTCGGCAAGAAGCTTGAGGCGGTGGTCGTCGATCCCGCTTCCAACTGGCCGCTCTTCGCCGAGAAGGCACGCGACCTTCTCGCCAAGGACAAGGTCGCCGCAGTCTTCGGCTGCTGGACATCGGTGTCGCGCAAATCGGTGCTGCCGGTCTTCGAGGAGCTGAATGGCCTGCTCTTCTATCCCGTCCAGTATGAAGGTGAGGAAAGCTCGAAGAATGTCTTCTATACCGGTGCCGCGCCTAACCAGCAGGCGATCCCGGCCGTCAACTATCTGATGAGCGAAGAAGGCGGCGCGGTGAAGCGTTGGGTGCTGGCGGGCACCGACTATGTCTATCCGCGCACCACCAACAAGATCCTCGAGGCCTATCTCAAGGCCAAGGGTGTGGCGCCTGAAGACATCATGATCAACTACACGCCCTTCGGCCATTCCGACTGGCAGACCATCGTTGCCGACATCAAGAAATTCGGCTCGACCGGCAAGAAAACGGCCGTCGTCTCGACCATCAATGGCGATGCGAATGTGCCTTTCTACAAGGAGCTGGGCAATCAGGGCGTCAAGGCCGAGGATATTCCGGTCGTCGCCTTTTCGGTCGGCGAGGAAGAGGTCGATACGCCAATCAATGCCGAATTCATCAAGACCTGGAAGACCTACATCAAGAACAAAAAGCGCGTGACCAACGATCCGATGGAAGCACATTTCATCGGCTTCAACATGTGGGTCGAGGCAGTGAAGAAGGCGGGCACGACGGATGCCGACGCCGTCGGCGATGCGATCATCGGGGTCAGCGTGCCCAATCTCTCGGGCGGTACTTCAACCATGATGCCGAACCACCACATCACCAAGCCGGTGCTCATTGGCGAGATCCAGGCGGACGGGCAATTCCAGACTGTCTGGCAAACTTCCGGAACCGTCGCCGGGGATGAATGGTCGGACTATCTCGAGGACTCAAAGGACCTGATCTCCGATTGGCGCAAGCCCCTCTCTTGCGGAAACTTCAATGTCGTGACGGGCAAATGCGGCGGTCAGGGCAGCTAAGGCAATCAGATCCACGTGCTTGCATCATCATTCCCCTCCCCCTTGCGGGGAGGGGTTAGGGGTGGGGGTCAAGCACGCTGCTTACGATCATCTCGCTCCGCATGTGTGAAGATGCGCCCAGTGATTCAAACTGCCCGGACCCCCACCCCGACCCATCGGGTCGACCCTCCCCGCAAGGGAGAGGGTAAAGGTATGCGCCTCTGGATTGCCTTCATGCTCGCCATGGTACTCCTGGCCGCGCGCGGTCATGCCGCCGAGCTCGCAACCGAAATCAAAGCCCTCGACACATCGAATTTTGCCCAGAAGGAAAATGCCATCGCCGCCATCGCCTCGACCGGCGATGCGCGCGTTGCCGCCGTAATGACGGCGCTCAATGACGGCACGCTTCTCATCCGCAAAAGTGACCGCCTGATTGTCATCGCCGAAGGCAAAGGCACTATCAGGATCGAAAATGCCGCGACCGGTGAAGCGCTCGGTCAAGCGGCCGAGGCCGATCTCGACAAGATCGCGATCAACAACAAGATCAGGCGCCAGAGCAAGGTGATCCTTGGCAATCTCACACTATTCTCGGAGGATCCGGCCGTCCGGCTCAAGGCGGCCGACGACATTTTCCGCTCGCGCGATCTCTCCGCCCTCCAGCCCCTGAAGGACGCCCTCGCAAACGAACAGGACCCGCGGGTGAAGCCTGCTTTGGAGCAGGCCCTGGCGGCACTGACGATGATGTCGGATGCCCCCGAAGCGGAGAGGCTTGCGGCCATTCTCGCCGTCAAGGCACGTGGCGGTCAGGACGCCATGTCATTGCTCGCCTCCGCGGCGCAGGGCTCCGATGCCGTCGCCCGCGCCGCCGCAGAAGCACTGGCGGCGCTCGAACAGACGCGCTCGCTTTGGGAAAGCATGCAGAATGCCGTCTATGGCTTGAGCCTCGGCTCCGTCCTGCTGCTGGCGGCCATCGGCCTTGCCATCACCTTTGGCGTCATGGGCATCATCAACATGGCACACGGCGAGATGGTGATGATCGGCGCCTATGTGACTTTTGTGGTTCAGGACGTGATACGAAGCTCGGCACCTTCACTCTTCGACTACTCCCTGTTCATCGCCATTCCGCTGGCCTTCCTGCTCACCGCCCTCATCGGCGTCGCCATCGAGAGAAGCATCATACGATTCCTCTATGGCCGCCCGCTTGAAACACTGCTGGCGACCTGGGGGCTATCGCTGATCCTGCAGCAAGGGATACGCACGATCTTCGGGCCGACCAATCGCGAAGTCGGTACACCTTCCTGGATGTCGGGTTCAATCACGCTCGGCGAGATCACGCTGACGGCAAATCGTCTTGCCATCGTCGTCTTCGCAGCTCTCATTTTCGCCGCTCTCCTGCTTCTCCTTCGCCATACGCGCTTCGGCCTCGAGATGCGCGCCGTTACGCAGAACCGGCAAATGGCGAGCGCCATGGGCATCCATACCGCCCGCGTCGATGCTCTCACCTTCGGGCTCGGCTCCGGCATCGCCGGCATCGCCGGCGTGGCGCTGAGCCAGATCGACAATGTGAGCCCAAATCTAGGCCAGTCCTACATCATCGACAGTTTCATGGTCGTCGTCTTTGGCGGGGTCGGCAATCTGTGGGGGACGCTCGTCGCCGCCATGACGCTCGGCATCGCCAACAAATTCCTCGAACCCTTTGCCGGCGCCGTCCTCGGCAAGATCCTTGTTCTCGTCTTCATCATCCTCTTCATCCAGAAGCGGCCGCGCGGTCTGTTCGCGCTCAAGGGCCGGGCGGTCGAGGCATGATCATCCACCGCCTTCTTAGGGTGGGCGATCGCGGCGTGCTGATCACACTGGCGCTGCTCGTCCTGCTTGCCATCCTGGTGCCGGCCCTCCATTTGCTGACGCCGACAGACAGCCCGATCCATGTCCCCGCTTATGCCATGGCGCTCATCGGCAAATATCTCTGCTATGCGATGCTGGCGCTGTCGCTCGATCTGGTCTGGGGTTATTGCGGCATATTGAGCCTCGGCCACGGCGCCTTCTTCGCGCTGGGCGGCTATGCCATGGGCATGTATCTCATGCGCCAGATCGGCAGCCGCGGCGTCTATGGCAACCCCGATCTTCCCGATTTCATGGTCTTCCTCAACTGGACCGAACTGCCCTGGTACTGGCATGGCTTCGAGTGGTTCGCTTTTGCCGCCATCATGGTGCTGTTCGTTCCGGGCCTCCTCGCTTTCCTGTTCGGCTTCTTCGCCTTCCGATCGCGCGTCAGCGGCGTCCATCTCTCGATCATCACCCAGGCTTTGACCTTCGCCTTGATGCTCGCATTTTTCCGCAATGACATGGGGTTCGGCGGCAATAATGGCCTCACCGACTTCAAGGATATTCTCGGCTTCAATCTGCAATCCACAGGCACCCGCGCAACACTTTTCATCGCCACTTGCCTTGCCCTCTTCGCCAGTCTGCTGGTTTGTTTCGCAATCACAAGGTCGCGTCTCGGAATGGTGATCACGGCGATCCGCGATGCCGAAAGCCGGACACGCTTTTTGGGTTACCGGGTCGAATCTTTCAAGCTCTTCGCCTTCACGGTCTCCGCCTGCATCGCAGGAATTGCCGGAGCACTCTATGTACCGCAGGTCGGCATCATCAATCCCGGTGAGTTCGCGCCCGCCAATTCGATCGAGGCGGTGATCTGGACGGCCATCGGTGGGCGCGGCACGCTGTTCGGCCCGATCCTCGGCGCCGTGCTCGTCAATTTCGCCAAAAGCTGGTTCACTGGCGCATTGCCTGAACTCTGGCTGTTCGCACTGGGCGCGCTTTTCCTCGCCGTCACATTGTTCCTGCCCAAGGGGCTTGCCGGGCTGTTCGACCGGCGAGCCACGAAGGCGGCAAATTCACAAGTGCCGGCGGCGCAACCGGAAGCTGCGGAGTAACAGATGGACAAAGCAGCGAATTCGATCCTCTATCTCGATGGTGTCAATGTCAGCTTCGATGGCTTCAAGGCGCTGAACGCCTTATCGCTCATCATCGAGCCGGGCGAGATGCGCGCCGTGATCGGACCGAACGGTGCCGGTAAGACCACGATGATGGATGTCATCACCGGCAAGACACGACCTGATACGGGCGATGTGCTCTATGCCGAGACTTGCGACCTCACCCGCCTCGATGAGGCGGCGATCGCCGAACTCGGCATCGGCCGCAAGTTCCAGAAGCCAAGCGTCTTCGAAAAGCTCACCGTGGCCGAGAATCTGGCATTGGCGCTCGCCGGCAACCGAAGAGTACGGGAAGCGCTGTTCTGGCGGATGTCCAAGGCGGAGAAGACCCGCCTCGCTGAACTCCTCGACCTTGTCAGGCTCGGTTCCCAGCGCGACATGCTTGCTGCCCGCCTCTCGCATGGTCAGAAGCAATGGCTCGAGATCGGCATGCTGCTGGCCCAGGAGCCGAAACTCCTTCTTGTCGACGAGCCTGTCGCCGGCATGACCGATGCAGAGACCGAGACTACGGCGGTGTTGCTTAAATCCATCGCCGGCGAGCGTTCGGTCGTCGTCGTTGAACATGACATGAGCTTCGTGCGCGAGCTCGACGTCAAGGTTACGGTTCTTCATGAAGGTTCGGTGCTGGCGGAGGGATCGCTCGATCATGTGAGCGCGGATGACCGTGTGATCGAGGTGTATCTCGGACGATGACAGCCCTTGCCGTCAGCAATATTATCGAAGTGTTCTATGGCGCGGCGCAAGCGTTGCGCGGCGTGTCGCTCGCCGTCGAGACGGGCAAGGTCTGTTGCCTCCTCGGCCGCAATGGCGTCGGCAAGACGACGCTTCTGCGCACCATCATCGGCCAGCTTGCCCCCAGGCGTGGCAAAGTGATGCTGGAAGGCGCCGACATCACCGGCCTCAAGCCCTTCGAGCGCGCCAAGAGCGGCATCGCCTATGTGCCGCAGGGCCGCGAGATCTTCCCCTTGCTGACGGTGAGGGAGAATTTCGAAACCGGCTTCGCCCATCTGCCGCGCGCCGAACGAAAATTACCGTCCGAGATCTTCGAGCTCTTCCCGGTCCTCAGCTCAATGCTCGGCCGGCGCGGCGGCGATCTCTCGGGCGGCCAGCAGCAGCAGCTGGCGATCGCCCGCGCACTGGTGATGCGACCGAAAGTCCTTGTGCTCGACGAACCGACGGAAGGCATACAGCCTTCCATCATCAAGGACATCGGACGCACCATCCGCTATCTGCGCGAGCGTGGGCAGATGGGCATTCTCCTGGTCGAGCAATATTTCGACTTCGCCCATGCACTTGCCGACACGATCCATGTGATGAACCGGGGCGAGATCGTGGTCTCGGGTCCTGCCGCCGATCTCCAGGCAGAGACGATCAAGCGCCATCTCACGGTCTGAGGGTCACCATGCCAGCTCGCAGCCACATCACCATCTCTCCGGCAGCGCTTGAGCGGATGAAACCTGGCGAACCGGATGCGGATGTCTGGTACTGCATTCCCTTAACCATTCCGCAGCCCGGCCATTTCCAATCGTCATTCTGCGTGGATTCTCGGCGACTGGAGAATCTCCTCACTCACCACGTTCGCAAGAATCACAGGCCGAGCTGAGCTTTGACTGCCGCCATGGCATCACCGCCATCGAAGGTGGTCACACCCGCAAGCCAGGGGCTGAGCACATCCGGATGCTGTTTCAGCCACGCGCCGGCGGCCGCCTTGGGGTCCTTGCCCTCATCGAGTATGGCGCCCATCATCTCATTCTCCATATCGAGTGAGAAGCGCAGATTTGAAACGAGCTTCGCTGCATTCGGACATTCCGAACCATAGCCGCTGCGGATGTTGGTGAGCACCACGGCGCCCCCGTAATTTGGACCGAAATAGGCATCGCCGCCCGACAGATACTCGATCTTAAAGCGCGTATTCATCGGATGCGGCGCCCAGCCGAGAAACACGACCCATTTCTCCGCTTTGATGGCGCGCTCCACTTCGGCAAGCATCCCCTGCACCGAGGATTCGACGAGCTCTCAGCCTTTCAGCCCGAAATCGCCCTTGCCGATCATGTCCAGGATCATCCGGTTGCCGTTATTGCCGGGTTCGATGCCATAGATCTTCTTTTCGAAGCGATCGGTGAATTTCTGCAGATCGGCGAAATCCTTGACTCCCGCATCGGCCACATATTGCGGCACCGCAAAAGTATATTTGGCGCCCGTCAGGTTCGTCGCCACGACCTCGATCGACTTGTCGTCGAGATAGGGCTTGCGGTCGGCCTCCATGCTGGGCTGCCAGTCACCCAGATAGACATCGACATCCTTGTTCTTCATGCTGGCATAGGTGACCGGGATTGAAAGCACCTGCGTCTCGGGCTGGTAGCCGAGCGCCTCGAGGATGAGGGACGTCGTCGCGGTGGTCGCCGTGATATCGGTCCAGCCGACATCGGAAAACCGCACCTTCTTGCACGCCTCGCTCTCGGCCGCCGCGGCATGTCCAGCACAGATTATACTCAACCCTAAACAGGCGTAGAGAAGTCTTATGATGTTTCAATCCCGTTGCTTGTTTCTTCTTCGACGCACGTAAGCCGGGCGCTACCACAGCGCCCCGCCGGTAATTTGAATATTCTCCGCTGTGATGCCTTTGGCCGCCTCGGAACAGATAAACGCCGCCAAAGCGGCAATCTCCTGTGGCTGGATGATGCGCCCTTGCGGATTTTGCTGGGCGATATCGGCCATCGCTTCTTCCGGAGTCCGCCCCCTGCCTTCCCGCGCCACGACCTGCGCCACATTGCGGCGCATCAATTCGGTTTCAACCCAGGTCGGGCTGATCATCACGCACGTGACGCCATGCGGCGCACCTTCCAGCGCCACGCAGCGGGTGAAGCCGAGAAGCCCGGATTTGGAGGCGCAATAGGCCGGATTGTCCTTCCATCCAACCGTTGCCGCGGTCGATCCGATATTGATGATGCGACCCCATTGGCGCTCGATCATGCCGGGCAGAAGCTTGCGCGTCATGCGGAAGGCGCCATTGAGATTGGTGTCGATGATCTTGAGCCACAATTCGTCCGAATGGCCGCAGATCGGCTGTTCTGCGGTGGTGCCGGCGGCATTGACCAGGATATCCGCCACCCCGCAAGCCTTCTCGGCGGCAACGACAAACTCATCGATCACCTCGGAGCTGCGCACATCGAGATGGCCGGCGAAAACCCTGGTGCCGAAGGCTTGAAGCGTCTGGCGGACCGTGGCGATCTCCGCGGGGTCCGGATAGGCCGCGGCATCGCCCTTTCGACCGCTGAGCTCATTGACATAGGAGCCCACGGCGACATGGGCGCCGGCCTCAGCCAGCGCCTTGGCGATCGCCAACCCCTGCCCGGTTAATCCGCCGGTGATGACGGCGCTGCGCCCTGCGAGCGATTTCATGCCGCCCTCAAGCGAACCACCAGCGCTGCGTGATCTTCATTCCATCGGCATCGTAATTCGGCGCGACCGCACCATGAGCGAGCTTGTCGGAATGGACATTGACCAGATTGTTGAACATGAGAACCAGCGCGCCACCGTCCTCAGCCTGGAGATCCTGCAGCTCGGCATACATTTGCGCACGCTTGGCCGCATCAAGTTCCGAGCGCGCGGCTGCCAATGTCTTGTCGAAGGTCCCATTCGACCAGAAGCTTTCGTTCCAGGCAGCACCTGTTACATAGGCCGTAGTGAACATGGCATCGGGGGTCGGGCGGCCGTTCCAGTAGCTGAAACACCAGGGCTTCTTCAGCCAGACATTGGACCAGTAGCCGTCATTCGGCTCGCGCACCACATTGATGTCGATGCCGGCCTTGGCCGCCGACTCTTTCATCAGCAGCGCCGCATCGACGGCGCCGGCAAAAGCCGCATCGGCGGTCGAGAGGTCGACTGCCAATGTCTGCAGCCCCGCCGCCTTCAAATGGAATTTCACCTTGTCGGGATCATAGGAATGCTGAACTTTGGGCTCCGCGTAGAACGGCACGCCTTTGGCGATCGGATTGTCATTGCCGACCGTTCCATGGCCGAGCAGGATCTTGTCGACCAGTTCCTTGCGGTCGACAGCATATTTAAGCGCCAGCCTGACATTTTTGTCGTTGAAGGGAGCGACCGTGCAGTTCATCGGCGCCGTATAATGCGCAAAGCCCGCAATCTCCAAGACCGCGATGCCCGGATTCCTGGCCAGCATTGGAAGCGTCTTGAGATCGGCCCGGTCGGCGAAATCGACCTCTCCGGTGATGAGCGCGTTCATCCTGGCCGCGACATCGACGATCGAGAGGACCTCGATCTCGTCGAAATAGGTCTGCCCGTGATAATTGGCGAAGCGCCTGCCCTCGAACCGGACGCCCGGCTCATAGCTCGATTTGACATAGGGCCCGGTACCCACGCCCGACTCCCAATCCACTTTGCCGTTGGCCGCCGGCATGATCGGAATATGGAAGTCATAGGTGACGAAAGGAAAATCGGCATTGCCATTCGCTAGCGTGAATATGACCGTATCCTTGCCGTCGGCCTTCACCTCGGTGAGATCGGAAAGCAGCGGCTTGGCTGCCGACTTCGAGTCAGCACCCTGATGGAATTTGAATGAAGCGACGACGTCGTCAGCATCGAGGCTCTTGCCATTGTGGAATTCGACGCCCTTGCGCAGCTTGAACACCCATTGCTTGGCATCGGGCGAGGATTCGAAGCTCTCGGCGAGATCGGGAACAATCTTGCCCTCGGCTGTAACGTCGGTGAGGCTCGAGCGCAGGGCACCCCAGGCGACGATCTGATTAAAGGTGTCGGGAATGCTGCCGGGATCAAGCGTGTCGCTGGTAGATCCACTTCCGAGGCCGAGCCGGAAGCGCCCGCCCTTTTTCGGCTCTGCCCGCGCCATGGCGGAATAAAGGGTCTGGGCGGAGGCAACGGTGATGCCGGCGGCCATGGCCTGCTGGATGAATTCGCGCCGCGACAGGCCGCGCGTCCTGGTGAGAGTCTTCAACCGATCGAGCGTCATGTGCTTTCTCCTGTGCTTTTGTCGTTGAGCTAATCGCGCAGCAAGTCTCTTTTTTCTGCTTCGTGATAGGGTTTCGAGCCGCGGTAGTAGCGTTTGGAGGCGTCCTCCCATGGTTGGTAATCCCATGGCGTCACCTCGCCCGTCTTGAGCGCCTGATAGACGAGCCGCCGGCGGCGCTGGCTGCGCACGATCTCGGCCTTGAGCCGGTGCAGGTCCCAGCGGCGCGTTACTTCGCTGCGGAATTCCTCGACCAGCCGGGAATGAGCCGGAGCTGCCGCAAGATCGTTGATCTCGTCCGGATCGGCGACCATGTCGAAGAGTTGCGGCGGATCGTGATCGACGAAAGTAAATTTGTAGCGGCCCTTGCGCAGCATCACATAGGGCGCCGCGACCCCTTCGGACAAAAGCTCGCTGACCGCGACACGCTGGTCATCGTCGGCCTTGAACAAGGGCAAAAGACTCGCACCATCGGGCGGATCGGGATATCCTTGCCAATCATCGCCGGCGGCGATCTCAACCAGCGTCGGCAGGATATCGACCAGCGAGCAATTGGCCTTGATGCGGTGGGCCCGGGTGATCCCAGGCCCCGCCATGATCAGCGGCACGCGCGCCGACCAGTCATAGAAGCTCATTTTGTACCAGAGGCCCCGTTCGCCGATCATGTCGCCGTGATCGGCGCAGAAGATGACGATCGTGTCATCGAGGAGTTTTGAGCGCCGCAAGGCGTCGATCACCTCGCCGATCCGCTCATCGACATAGGATATGCTGCCGTAATAGGCATGCCGCGCGGTCCGTACATCTTCCTCGCTGATGTCGAATTCGCCGCGGTCATACTGTTCCCACAGGCGCCGGCTGTGCGGATCGCGTTTGTCGGGCGCGATGAACGGCACGCGCGGCAGGTCGATCTCGTCATGGCGGTAAAGATCGTAGAAGCGCTTTGGCGTGACATAGGGGTCATGCGGATGGGTGAAGGAACTGACCAGCAGGAACGGCCGCTTGTCCGGATCGCGTGCCCAGTCGAAAATCCGGCGCGACGCGCTATAGGCGACTTCCTCGTCATAATCCTGCTGAAGGGAACGCTCGGCGATGCCCGAATTCTTCACATTCTTCATGTCGTGGAACCAGTCCATGGTGCGCCACGGATCGTCCCAATCGGCCGTCCAGTTGAAGTCGGACGGGCAGATGTCGGTGGTGACGCGCTCCTCGAAGCCGTGCAGCTGATCCGGCCCGATGAAATGCATCTTGCCGGAAAGGCATGTGCGATAGCCGAGAAGGCGCAGATAATGCGCGAAGGTCGGGATGTCGGAAGGAAGTTGTGCCGCATTGTCCCAGGCGCCGATGGTCGAACAGAGCCGCCCTGTCATGAAGGCGAGGCGCGCCGGGGCGCAGAGCGGGAAGTTCGAATAGAAATTCTCGAATACCGTCCCGCGTTCGGCGATTCCGTCGATATGGGGCGACTTGACGAGCGGATGACCGTAGGCCGCGAGCGCCCGGGCACTCAGCTGATCGACCATCAGGATGAGGATATTGGGTCGTGCCTTGCTCATGCTGCGTTTCCCGGAATTTTAAGTTTCTTCAAGCGGTTTTTTCAGCCAGTCGCGATAGAAGCCTTCGAGGTCAGGCTGGAAATCATGCACGATCGGATAGCCGGGCGCTGCCGCCTCGACCTCATGCAGCGTGCCGCAATCAGGGCAGATGAATTCGCGGATCTCCATCCATCGCGGATCGGCAATATCGCTGTTCGGATAGATCTCGGCGAGCGCTGCCTCGCTGTTGCGGACGCTGATGCTGGCTTTGAGTTTCCAGTTCCGGCGATAGTCGCCAAAGGAATGCCCGCATTCGCATTTGGTCAC
>VAZZ01000228.1:0-13109 GCA_005884715.1 Alphaproteobacteria bacterium
TTGTTGCCAGAGGGCCGCAAGCGCATGTCGACTTCATAGAGAACGCCTTCGGCCGTCGGCGCCGTCACGGCGGAGATCAGGCGCTGGGTCAGGCGGGTATAATATTGGCTGGGCCAAACTGGACGTTTGCCGTCCGAGGCTTCCGCCTTGTCATCATGGTCGAATATCAGGATCAGATCGAGATCCGATCCCGCCGTCATCTCGCGACCGCCCAGCTTGCCCATAGCGATGACGGCGCTGCGGCCTCCTGTCACGCGGCCATGACGCCTTATCATTTTCCGGGTCACCGCCTCATGCAGATGAGCGAGGACGACATCGGCCAGATCGGAAAAGGCGCCACCCGCATCGGCGGCACTGACGGTCTCCGACAGAACCCGCACGCCGATCCGGAAGGCCTGTTCCTTGGCCACAACGCGCACCCGATCAATCGCTTCATCGAGTTCGGTCTCCGGTGGCACCGCTGCAGCAAGCAGGCCAGCGATCTCGGATGCCTTTGGCAGCGAACCGAAGAAGCCCCGATCTAACACGGCATCGAGGACCTTGGGGCGATGGCTCAATTCCTGGGCGAGGCGCGGCGCGGTGCCGAGGATGGTGCCGATCAGATCAAGCAGGCCCGATTTGGATTTGAGCAGCGAAAAAAGCTGGACACCGGCCGGCAGCCCGGCGAGGAACCTGTCAAAGGCGATGAAAGCCTGATCGGCATCGCCGCTGCGCGCCAGCGACGTCAGAAGTGCGGGCATGATCTCGGTCAGAAGTTCGCGGGCTCTTGCGCTGCGCGTCGCCGAATAGCGGCCGAAATGCCAGCTCCTGATCATCGCGGCAATCTCGCTCGCCCGCTTGAAGCCCATGCGGGTGAGGGTCTCGAGGGTTTCAGGGTCGTCCTTGCCGCCGGTGAAGACGAGGCTGCCGGCATCGGTGCCGAGATCCTCGGCATCCTTGAACAGCGCCGCGTAATGGCCCTGTACCAGCTCGAAAGTGCTGCGCAATTTCGTCTCGAAGGACGCCGCATCGGCGAAACCGGAAAACCGCGCCAAGCTTTCGAAAGGTACTTCATCTTCGGGCAAGGTCTGGGTCTGCTCGTCCGCCACCATCTGGATCCGGTGCTCGATCCTGCGCAAAAAATCATAAGATCCGGCCAGTTCGCCACAGGCTTCCGGTGAAATCCATTTCGCCTCTTCCAGCACTTTCAGCATATCGAGGGTGCGCCGGCCGCGCAGTTTGGCGTTGCGGCCGCCGGCAATAAGCTGTTGCGTCTGTACGAAGAATTCGATCTCGCGGATGCCACCGCGACCGAGCTTGATATTGTGGCCCCTGACCGCGATCGTCCCATGTCCTTTGACGGCATGGATCTGGCGCTTGAGCGACTGGACATCGGCGATCGCGGCGAAGTCGAGATATTTGCGCCAGATATAGGGGATGAGGCGGTCGAGAAATTCTCTGCCCAGCGCCAGATCGCCGGCGACGGGGCGCGCCTTGATCATCGCGGCGCGCTCCCAGTTCTGGCCCATATTTTCGTAGTAGATCGCCGCCGCCTCGATCGATATGGCAACCTGAGTGGCGCGCGGATCGGGTCTCAGCCGCAGGTCGACGCGGAAAGTGTAACCGTCCTCCGTCACATCCTGAAGCAGCAGGACCAGCCGCTTGGTCAGGCGAACGAAGAAGGTCGAGGGGTCGACGCCGTCGGCCAGCTTTGCCGTCTGCGGATCATAGAGGACGATGAGATCGATATCGCTCGAATAGTTGAGCTCATGGGCGCCGAATTTCCCCATGCCAAGGATGGTATATCCGCAGTCCCTGCCTGGATCGCCCTCTTCCAGGGACTTGAGTTTGCCGGTCCGCACCGCATCACCGAGAAGCCAATTGAGAGCCGCGTTGAGCGCCGCCTCGGCAAATTGGGTGAGCGCCCCGGTCACCTGATCGAGCGACCAGGAACCGCCAATATCGGCGAGGGCTATGATCAAAGCGGCACGGGCGCGGCTCATGCGCAAGAGGCGGCGCATCTCTGCTTCGTCGCGGACTTCGGCGCAGAGGCCCTGGATGACGGTGTCCAGGATCGCTTGCGGATCGGCTTCCAGGATACGCGCCGCAAACTCCGGATCGCGCAGGATCAGATCGCGCAGAAAGGGTGATCCGCCGAAGACCGCATCGAGCAGGGGCCGGTTTGCTTCGAACGGTTTCATTGCGGCGCCGCCGCCCTGCAATTCCGTCCAGGCACGATGGACAGAATCCTGATCAACGGGGTCCGGTAGGTGTGCGGTCTGGTGAAGGGAAAGCACCGTCATGGGCATGATGTTAATGCGCCACGCCAGCCGAGGGAATCGGAAATCTCTTGGTCTAGCGGTTATTTACCCGCGAATGATGACCACATTCCCGGCGCTCTGTAAGTTCGGTTCACAACCGGCAAGATTGATCCTCCGCGCCTCCCGCCGGGCGAAATCGAGAATGCCCGCAGGACAGCAATCGCCCACATGAATGACATCCGCCACCTGCAGCGCCCTGATCTCGCGAAGCGTCAGATCCTCAGGCGTCGGCGCCGTGATGACCGTCATCCGCTCCGGCGCGCCGCCATGCGATTTAGAGGACATCGCCCGGGCGACAAAACTCTCCCAGAATCTCCGACGCTCGCAGGCCGTAGCTATGCGCTGGCTCACGACGCGCCTCAGACGCCCGGCAATGCGGACCCATCGGGCAAGGTTGGGCGGAAGGATACTCTCGATCCGCGATCTTATCTCCTGGGCGAGGACGGGTACCGAGCCCGAAGTCGAAATCCCGATCACCAGGGGAGAACGATTGACGATGGCGCCGAACTGAAACCCGCAGAAATCAGGCTGGTCGATGACATTGAGGGGGATGCCAGCGGTAGCAGCGGCGCTCGATATTTCGAGAGCTTCGGCTCTCGTCGCCGCATCGGCGACAATGAGGGCAGCACCAGAAAAAGCATCGGCGCTCCATCTCATGGGAATGAGCCGTACCGACCCCGCGAGCCCGCCGTTCGAGGCGAGGTTGAGCATCTCTCCGCCTGGCCTTTCCGCGTAGATATCGACATGCGCGCCGGCAGCCGCCAGCAGTTCGGCTTTCCATGAAGCGGCAACACTTCCCCCGATCAGGACGGCGCGGCGACCCTTAAGGTCGAAGAAGACCGGCAGTACCGAGAGTGCTTCGATGCGGCGTGTCGCCGTCCTGAAGGGCAGACGCGGTAAGGGATCAGTGCCGCGATTTGATTGATGCCCACTGAAAAGCACGAGCAGATGATCGCGCCGTGGTCGGGCCGGTCGTGGCCTCCGCGCCCGGCAAGGAGGCGCAGGCGGTTTTCTGCCTCAGTCGCGCCCGCGAGCTGAGCTGCAAGCCAGTTGCGCGATACACCGACCGGCTGTCTCGAAAAGAACATCGCGGCTTCCAGCCGGTCGCCATCGAAGAGCGCAAAACGATGCTCGCCCGAGCCACGGTCGTGATAAGCGAGCATTTCACCGCGGACGGGAAAGATCGCCCCAAGAAGCTCATCGAAGGCGGAGGGCTCGTCCAATCCGGCGCATTCCAGGCGATAACCGCTTTCAGCCGGCGCCAGTGACCAATAATCCAGGCCGGCACATCGCGGCTTAATGCGACTGACGGCAAAACCATACCAGGCAAAGGCAACAGGCTTTAATGCGACGGGCGACCATTTGAGTTCCGGCTGACCGCTGTGCGGATCGGTATTGCCGGCGACGAGCCGATTGACCACCGCATTGGCTGAGAACTGTCGCGTCCAGTGCATCGGGACGAATATGGTTCCGCGCTGCTGGCGCGGACTGATCAATACCCGCGCAACGATCTCTACCGTCCCGTTCGATACCATCACCAGCGATGCAGATCTGAGGCCAAGCACAATGGCGTCATCCGGATGGAGCTCGGCAAAAGGCTCGGCGATATGCTGCATGAGACGCGCCGTCTTGGCGGTTCGCGTCATCGTATGCCATTGATCGCGAATGCGTCCGGTGTTGAGAACATAAGGACGCTGTTCGGCCGTTGCCGAGGCGGGAGCACGGAAAGCTGTCGGCACAAAGCGCGCGCGGCCATCAGCGGTGTAGAAGCCGCCATCGCCGAAAAAGCGTTTTTCCGGCCCATCGTCTCTTCCCCATTGAAACGGCGCAAGGGCCTCATACCGGGCATCCGTCATCGGACCGGCCGATGCCAGATCGAGATCGCGAGTTCCCTGGTTCCCGAGCGAGGTCAGTTCCGCGTGCTCGCCGAAAATCCCGGCTGGCGATGCATAGTCGAAGCCGCCAAAGCCCATTCGCTTTGCTACTTCGCAGATGATCCACCAATCGGGGCGCGCCTCGCCGGGCGGGCTGAGGAAGCTGCGCTGGCGCGAAATGCGGCGCTCGGAATTGGTCACCGTTCCGTCCTTCTCTCCCCAAGCGAGAGCCGGCAGGAACACATGGGCATAGCGAGCGGTGTCGGTCTCTTTTGTCACGTCCGAGACGGCGACGAAGGGACAGGCCCGCAAGGCATCCCGAATGAGATCGGCATCAGGCATGCTCACAGCCGGATTCGTGGCCATGATCCACAGAGCTTTGATGCCGCCGTCGCGAACGGCCTGAAAAAGATCGACCGCCTTGCGGCCGGGCTTCGCAGCGATGGCGGGCGACGACCAGAAATCCTGCACAAGTGCGCGGTGCCGCGGTTCGGCGATGTCCATATGGGCGGCAAGCGCATTGGCGAGACCGCCCACTTCACGCCCGCCCATCGCATTGGGCTGGCCGGTCAATGAAAACGGCCCCATGCCCGGTTTGCCGATGCGGCCGGTCAACAAGTGGCAATTGATGATCGCATTCACCTTGTCGGTGCCGCTCGATGACTGATTGACGCCCTGCGAGAAAGCGGTGACGGACTTCTCCTTGTCGGCAAACAGCGCGAAGAAATCTTCGATCCCGTCCAGTGGCAGGCCAGTCGTCTCGACGAGATTGTCCAAATTCCCGCAAGCCGTAAGAGCGTCCGTGAGTCCGGATGTATGCCGGATAACGAAATTCGTATCCGCTTTGCCGTTGATAAAGAGATACTGCAGCAGACCGTTGAACAGCGCCACATCGCTGCCGGGCTTCAATGCGAGATGAAGGTCGGCTGCTTCCGCCGTTGCAGTGCGGCGCGGATCGATGACGACGATCTGAGTGCCGTGCCTCTCACGCGCGGCGATCAGGCGCTGGAAGAGAACCGGATGGCACCAGGCGAGGTTGGATCCGACCAGAATGACGAGATCGGCCAGTTCGAAATCCTCGTAGACACCAGGCACCGTGTCGGAGCCGAAGGCGCGAATATGACCGGCAACGGCCGACGCCATGCACAGGCGCGAATTGGTGTCGATATTGGCCGCACCGATATAGCCCTTCATCAGCTTGTTGGCGACATAGTAGTCTTCAGTGAGGAGCTGGCCTGAGACATAGAAGGCGACACTGTCGGGCCCAAAGGCGCTGATCGTCTCAGAGAACTTCCGGGCGACGAGCCCGAGCGCTTCATTCCAGCCTGCGCGTCGCTCCCCGATGAGAGGATGGAGCTGGCGATCGCCAAGAGAAAGCGTTTCGCCAAGGGCCGCTCCCTTCGAGCACAATCGGCCGAAATTAGCCGGATGATCGGGATCACCGGTGATTTCAACCGATCCATCTGGCTTGGGTGTCGCGATGATGCCGCAACCGACGCCGCAATAGGGGCATGCGGTCTTGTGCAACATCTGAGGCATCATTTGCCGGGTCCCGCGGCAATCACGTTGGCTGAAAGATGGATGCGGCCATCGTCCACCTTGAGCGGCAACTTGCGGACGCAGCCGGCATCGGCGCCCTGCGCATTGCCCGTCTCAAGGCTGATCACCCAGTTATGCAGCGGACAGGTTACCGCATGACCATGAATGATGCCCTGCGACAGCGGTCCGCCCCGGTGTGGACAGCGATCCCAGAGCGCAAAGAGCACGCCATCCGCCGCCTTGAACACGGCGATGTTGCCCTGGCCGGTGGCTACAATGCGGGCACCCCGTGCCGGCACTTCGTCCACGCAGCCGACATCCAACCATTCGCCGAACATCGCGTTCATTCGGCGGCTTCCGCAAATCTGACCTCGGCGATCGGCCTGAATTCATGCAGGTCATGCCCCCTGGCGCGTTCCGCCCAGGGATCGCGCTGGGCGAATGTCTGGCTGAAGGCAAAGCGCTCGAACAGGGCCCGGCGCCTGACGGCATCCTCGCAGATATGAGCCTTGATAGATGGGATGCCGACACGCTTCGCCCATTTATAGATGCGTTCGAGATAGCGTCCCTGCTCGCGATAGAGCTGGACCAGCGCCACAATGACTTCGAGCGCTTCATCCTCGGTTTTGACATGGGTGAGGACTTCCGTACCCTTGATGTCGAGACCGGCGGCGCCGGCAAAGTGAATCTCGTAGCCCGAATCGACACAGATGACGCCGACATCCTTGCAGGTTGCCTCGGCGCAATTGCGCGGACAGCCCGAGACCGCCATCTTCACCTTGGCGGGCGTCCATGAGCCCCACATGAATTTCTCGACACGAATGCCGAGACCGGTCGAATCCTGCGTGCCGAACCGGCACCAGTCGTTGCCGACGCATGTCTTCACCGTGCGCAGCGCCTTGCCGTAAGCGTGGCCCGAGACGAGACCGGCTTCACCCAGATCCGCCCAGACCGCCGGCAGATCCCGCTTTTTCACGCCGAGGAGATCGATACGCTGGCCGCCCGTCACTTTGACCGCCGGAATGGCGAATTTGTCCACGACATCGGCGAGGGCGCGCAATTCCTTGGCATTCGTCACACCACCCCACATCCGCGGCACGACGGAATAAGTCCCGTCCTTCTGAATGTTGGCGTGAACACGCTCATTGATGAAGCGCGATTGGCTGTCATCGACATGCTCGCCAGGCCAGGTCGCCAGCAGATAGTAATTGAGAGCCGGCCGGCATTTGGCGCAGCCGCAGGAGGTCTTCCATTCGAGCTCTTGCATCACCTCGGGGATCGATTTGAGCTCCTTGGCGACAATCAGCCGGCGTATCTCGTCATGGCCCAGATCGGTGCATGGACATATCGGCTGGATGGCGTTCGGCTTGTAGGCGTCGCCGATCGTCAGAACCAGCAGCTTTTCGACCAGTCCGGTGCAGGAACCGCAGGAGGACGATGCCTTGGTGTGGGCCCGCACGTCCTCGAGAGTGCCGAGTCGTTTCTCGCCGATGGCCGAAACGATCTTGTCCTTGCATATGCCGTTGCAGCCGCAAATCTCCACATCATCCGGCAAGGCTGCAACGGCCGCCATAGGGTCCAGGGAGGTGACTCCCGCATAGGATTGGCCGAAGATCAAAGTGTCACGCAAGCCCGCTATATCCTCGCCTTTTTTGAGGAGATCGAAGAACCAGGGACCGTCGGCCGTGTCGCCATACATCACAGCGCCGATGATCCGGTTTTCCTTAAGGACGAGCCGGCGATAGACGCCGCGGGCGGCGTCCCTGAGCACGATCTCCTCGCGATCCTTGGCTTCGGCAATGAGCTTGGTCGAAGTGACCGATCCGGCATAGGAGGCCTGCGCATCACCGGCGAGATGAAGAGCCGCCGCCTTCGCCATCTCATAAAGCGGCGCCACCAGGCCATAGCAGGTGCCGCGATGCTCCACGCATTCGCCCAGCGCCTGGATGTCGGGATCGCTGCTCACCAGGCGATCATCGACCAGAATGCCGCGATTAACCTCGATGCCGGCACTCTTGGCGAGCGCCGTGCTTGGCCTGATACCAACGGCCATCACCACAATATCGGCTGGCAGTTCGCTTCCCTCGTCGAGGCTGACGGCATGGACCCTTCCCACGCCCAGGATGGCATGTGTATTGGCCCGGGTAATGACCCTGATGCCGCGTTCCTCTACGGCTTTCTGCAAAAGGTGACCCGCTGCCGGATCGAGTTGCCGTTCCATCAAAGTCGGCATGAGATGCAAGACGGTCACATTCATGCCGCGCATCCTGAGCCCCGCGGCTGCTTCAAGGCCGAGCAATCCGCCGCCAATGACGACCGCATTGCCGCCGGTCCGCGCCACGGCCAGCATCCGATCCACATCGTCGATGTCACGATAGGTGAGAACGCCAGGCAAATCATGCCCGGGCACGGGAATGACGATCGGAGTCGAACCGGTCGCTATCACCAGCCGGTCATAGGCTGTGCACATGCCGTCCTCGGCGCGAACGGTCTTCAGGGTCCGATCGATCGCGACAATCTTTTTGCCGCGATGAAGCGTTACGCCATGGCGTTCATACCAGGCATCGTCATGCGTGATAATGTCCTTATAGGTCTTTTCGCCAGACAGGACCGGCGAAAGCATGATGCGGTTGTAGTTGACGCGCGGTTCGGCGTTGAAGATCGTGACCTCATAGGCCGAGGGTGCCGCTTCGAAGAGATGTTCGAGCATGCGGCCGGGCGCCATGCCATTGCCGATGATCACGAGTTTGTGGGTCATTGCGGTTTTCCTCACGCCGCTTCCACAAACCGGTTGCGTTCATAGAGAAATCTGAGCACGGCGGCACGGCATTTGAGATAAATGGGATCGGAAACCAGCTCGACGCGCCGGCGCGGTCGCACCAGTGGGACCGGCAATATCTCTCCGATCGTCGCGGCCGGGCCGTTGGTCAGCATCACGATCCGGTCCGACAACAGAACAGCTTCGTCAACATCATGTGTGATCATGATCACGGTGTTGCGCAGCCTGGCGTGGATCGGCATCACCTGGTCCTGAAGATGGGCCCGGGTGAGCGCGTCAAGCGCGCCGAAAGGCTCATCGAGCAGAAGCACCTTCGGCTCCATGGCGAGCGCACGGGCCAGACCGACACGCTGCTTCATGCCACCCGAAATCTCGGCCGGGCGTTTGTCCTTGGCGTGGCCCATATGGACCAGTTCAAGGCTGAACATGGTCCAATCATGCCTTTGCGCAGCGGTCTTCGCCCTGCCGAAAATCTTGTCGACGGCAAGCTTCACATTCTCATAGACGGTGAGCCACGGCAGCAGCGAATGATTCTGAAAGACCACGGCGCGATCGGGACCGGGCTCGGTGACCTCGCGGTTCTCCAGGAGCACCACTCCTTCGCTGACCTCGCTCAGACCGGCGATGATGTTGAGTAGCGTCGACTTTCCACAGCCTGAATGGCCGATTATCGAAATATATTCGCCTTTGTTCACCGCCAGGGAAACGTCGCGAAGCACTTCTGTCATGACCGCACCGCGTGTGAACGTCTTGGAAACGAGCGACAGTGAGAGATAGGGCTTTGGCATGATTGTCCTCAATTATTGGCGGTACCGCGGGTGACCACTGTGGCGACTGCCGCCACGAGACGATCGAGGCAGAAACCGACGATGCCGACATAGGCGAGCGCCACGATGATGTCGCCGATGAGGGATGAATTCCACGCATCCCAGATGAAGAAGCCGATGCCTACCCCGCCGATCAGCATTTCCGCCGCGACGATCGCGAGCCAGGAGAGGCCGATGCCGATCCGCAGACCTGAGAAGATATAGGGCGAGGCCGCCGGGATCATGATCTTGAAGAAATATTCGAAGGGATTGAGCTGCAGCACTCTCGCCACATTGCGATAGTCGTCAGGTATGTTGCGGATGCCAACGGCTGTGTTGATGACGATCGGCCAGACCGACGTGATGAAGATGACGAACACGGCGGAGGGCTGTCCATCGCGGAAGGCGGCAAGCGACAGAGGCAGCCAGGCGAGTGGCGGAACGGTTCGCAGTACCTGGAAGATCGGATCAAGTCCGCGCATGGCGAGCTTCGACTGTCCGATCAGCGTGCCGAGCGCCACTCCCACAATAGCGGCGATCGCATAGCCAATCCCGACGCGCTTGAGCGACGCGAGAACGTGCCAGAACAGCCCCTTGTCGAGACCGCCGCGATCATAGAAGGGATTGGCGATCAGTTCCCAGCTGCCGGTGAAGATCTGCGAGGGAGCCGGCAGGCTCGCGCCCGGCTGCGAACAGACCAGTTGCCATACGATCCCGAGGCCGCGCGGCAAAGGAGAGCAATGTCCGTGCGCCGGCAAGCAGGGATCGCCGCGCGGCCGGAAAGGCGACGATCGATGCGGCTGGTGCTGCACCGGCCGGCTCGATATCCCTGGGCGTCAGTTCGCGGGCCGCGACCGGCATTGCGTTTCCCATCTGCATGGTTACGCCGTATGCTTGATCGAGAGGCTGGCCAGATAAGTCATCGGATTCTGCGGATCGAAAACCTTGCCATCGAAGAAGGTTTCGGGCCCCCTCGAATCGGAAGTGGGAACATCGGTGACACCCAGGGCCTTCGCCGCCATGCGCCACAGATCAGCGCCATTCACGGCGCCGATCAGCGCCTTGATGTCGGTGTCGGGCGGCAGTTTGCCCCAGCGGATATTCTCCGTCAGGAACCAGGTGTCGTGGCTCTTGAATGGAAATGACGCATTGTCGCGCCAGAATTTCATGAAATGCGGGCTGTCCTTGATGATCTTGCCGTTGCCGTAGTCATAGTCGCCCTTGATGCGACCGATGATGTCGGCTTTCGGCACGTTGAACCAGGAACGCCTGGAAACAATCTCCGCCATCTCATCCTTGTTGGCGAAGTCGTCGCACCATTGCTGGGCCTCGAGGACGGCCATCAAAAGCGCTTCGACCGTCTTGGGATTCCTGTCGACGAAGTCGGCACGCAGAGCGAGCGATTTTTCCGGATGTTTCGGCCAGATTTCAGCGGTGTTCAGGGCCGTATAGCCGATGCCCTGATTGACAAGCTGCGCATTCCACGGCTCACCGACACAGAAACAATCCATCGTGCCCACTTTCATGTTTGCCACCATTTGCGGCGGCGGCACCACGATGGTTTCGACATCGCCATCAGGATTGATGCCGCTGGCGGCGAGCCAGTAGCGTAGCCACAGATCATGGGTTCCTCCCGGAAAGGTCATCGCGACTTTCGCGGGAGCGCCTTCGGCTTTCTTCCGCGCGAATATCTCCTTCAAGAGGCCGGCATCGGTTCCGACCTTCAGATCCGCATAGGCCTTGGCGATCGAGATGGCCTGGGCATCGAGATTGAGCCGTGCCACGATCTTCATCGGCAGCGGCACATTGTTCTGGGTGATCTTGCCGGCCGTCATGAGATAGGGCATCGGAGTCAGAATATGAGCGCCGTCGATGCCACTGCCCGCGCTGCCAAGCACGAGGTTGTCGCGTGTCGCTCCCCAGGAGGCCTGCTTCAGAACTTCGACATCCGGCACGCCATATTTCTCGAACAGTCCTTTCTCCTTGGCGATGATCAGTGGTGAAGCGTCGGTAAGGGCAATGAAGCCGAGTTTGGCGCCAGTAACTTCCGGGCCGTTACCTTGCGCAAAAGCTCCGTTCGGCAATGCCATATGAGCAGCCGACAGTAGAGCCATTGTCGCCGCCGACTTCCTGAGGAAGTGGCGCCGCGACAGGCGATTGGTAGGGGACATCGTCGTCATTCCGTGGTCTCCTTCGATCCAAACAAAAACGCCGCCGACAGGATCAACTCCGTACATCCGGGATGTTGATCCTGCCGGCGGCGTTGCCGGGTTGCCCGTCAGCGGGCGTGAAATCTGTCAGCTACATTGCATCCAGCGTGCCAACTCTCGAGAAAGTATCGTCCTCTGGTAAATCAAGACCTTAGCTCGGCCACTTCAAAACAGGCGAAAGTGCAATGCTGCCTCATTGAGCATTCAAGCGATCAAATCTTGTGCAATGCAGTATGAATCTTCGAAGCGGCGATATAGTCTTCGAGCCGGTCTGGATCGAAGATCACGCCGTCAAAAAATCCATCCGGACCCAGAACAAGCTGGCCGCGCGCCGCCGGAAGATGCGTACGCTCCACCAGTGCTCCTTCTATTTTGGCACTTGCTCCCGGCATGGCGACGCCAAGTTCGGCGAGCGCCTGGCGGTAGAGATCGGGACGATAGGAGAGGCGGGCTGCTTCCGCGCCTTCCTTTGAATGACGGACCTGCCCCCATCGCACCATCTGACTGTAGAACCACAGCGCATGGCTCTGCCATGGAAAGGTCGCCGCCTTGCTCGCGAATGTCAGAAAGTCGGCAACGTGGCTTGGACCATTGTCACCGAGTGAAATCATGTTGGTGATGGCCGCAAGTATGACGGGCTCCGGTTGATTGAGATAACCTGGCCGTGCCAGCAGGGCCGTCAGATCAGCGGCGTTGGCCTTATCCTCGCACCACAGGGAAGCGCGATGAAGCGCGCGCAACAGCCCCGACAATGAAGCGGGATTTGCCTCCGCCCATTCGCTTGTTAGGCCGAGAACCTTTTCGGGGCTTGATCGCCAGATGGAGGATTTGGTGGTGAGTATCCGGCCCGACCCGTCGTGAACGGCGGCCGTGTTCCAGGGTTCGCCCACGCAATATCCGTCTATGCGGCCGGCTTTCAGCGCATCGACCATCAGCGGCGGCGGGACGACGGTGATCGTGAGATCGCGTGCCGGATCGATGCCGCAGGCCGCAAGCCAATAGCGCAATTCATAGTGATGGCCCGAGAATGTCTGGACGACGGCGAAGACCAGTGGGCTTCCGCCCCGGTTCCGGCGCGCAGCGATGACAGCGCGGAGGCTTTCTCCGGCACGGGCAGGATTGCCGTCGCTTGGAGCACCCTCGGCCGCGAGTGCCTTCCACAGGCCATTGGAAACAGTCACCGCATTGCCGCCAAGGCCCAAGGCCATCGGCGCGATGAACGGTACATCGAGGGGCGAGAGCCCCAGATTGGCGGCGATCGGCAAGGGCGCCAGCATATGGGCAACATCGAAATGTCCGACAGAAATGCGGTCGCGAATATTTGCCCATGAGGTTTCACGGATAAGATGCAGATCAATCCCCTCGTCCCGGGCAAAATCTCTCTCGCGCGCAATAATAAGGAGAGCCGCATCCACCAGCGGCAGAAAGCCGGCACGGACGGGGACCAGAGCTTTCGTCATCTGCCCTCCCTCTTGAAGAGATCGGCCGTCGCGATGACACCCTCGGCCACCTTGGCAATGCGCATGTTCTGGTGCATTGCCGCCTGCCTGAGGAGAGCATAGGCCTCGTCCTCATTGATCTGTTTCATCTTCATCAATATG
>VAZZ01000228.1:13117-15388 GCA_005884715.1 Alphaproteobacteria bacterium
AAGCATTGAACCGGCTCACCGCCAGATCGAGGATTGCTTTAACCCTCTCCTTCCTCAGGCCGTCGACCACATAGGCCGACACGCCTGCGGCAATCGCTTGCGCGATCATCGCTGTATCGGACTTGTCGACGAACATGGCGACGGGCTTGCGCACCGCGCGCGAGACGCGAAACAGATGTTCCAGCATGTCTCGATTGGGGTTTTCCAGATCGATGACGATCACATCGGGCGCCGTTTCTTCAATTCGACGCACGAGGCCCAGCATTTCCGAGATGACGGTAATCCGTGAATGTCCCGCTTCCCGCAAGCCCTCCTCGATGATTGCCGCGCGCACGCGGTTTTCGTCGATCACAAGAATGGAGAGTTCGGGGCCGGACATTCCGCCGGCAATGTTGCACTACAATAATTATATTGCAATGCACAATTAGATTTGTGGGAAAGGTAAAGGCCGTCGCGCTAGACCGAAGGGTGCCGGGGCAGGATAAGCTTGACACGCAGGCCCGGCTCGTTGTCTTCCAGCACCACGCGCCCGCCATGGAGTTTCATGACACCGGCGACTAGGCTCAGGCCCAGACCATTGCCGGGCTTGGATCGGCTCTCGTCGAGACGAACGAAGCGCTCCAGCACATGCTCGCGATCTTGCGGCGCAATGCCTCGGCCGCGGTCGCTCACCGCAATCACCGCATTATCGCCCTCGATGTTCCCGGTGACCAGGATCTCGGGCGCTCCGGTGGCCGGCGTTTCACCATATTTGAGCGCGTTGTCGACGAGATTGGTGATCGCCTGGGCGAGAAGCTGACGGTTGGCGCGCACGTTGAGCTCGCCGGCGATCGCGGTCTTGAGGCTGCCGCCCTGATCCTCGGCGAAAGGCGCATAGAGTTCGGCGACTTCATTGAGGATGACGGCGGCATCGACCGGCTGCAATCCTTCGCGCGGCTGGCCGGATTCCGTCTTGGCGATCGACAGCAAAGCGCTGAAGGTCTGGAGCAGGCGATCGGACTCATCGATCGTCTGTTCGAGAGCCGCCTTGAAGTCACCATCGGCGCCCGAGCGCAGAGCCGATTCGGCACGCGCCTTGATGCGGGTCAATGGCGTGCGCAAGTCGTGCGCGACATTGCTCGAAACCTCCTGCATGCCGCGCATCAGGCGTTCGATCTGATCGAGCATCTGGTTGAGCGACTGGGCAAGGCGGTCGAGTTCATCGCTGGTGCCCTTGACCGGCATGCGTCCCGACAGATCGCCTTGCATGATGGAGCGGCTGGCATCGGTGATGGCATCGACGCGGCGAAGGAAATTGCGGCTGGTCAAAAGACCGCCGCCAATGCCGAGCACCAGCGCGATCAGGGTTCCGGTGATCAGCGTATTGCGGATGATGGTCGCGAATTGCCGCATATCTTCGATATCACGGCCGACGACCAGCACATTGTCGCCGGGTAGCTCGGTATAATAGACGCGCGCCCGGTGCGGCTCGGTGCCGGTGCTGGTCTTCACATTGAAGGCGAATTCCGTCCAACCCGAGTTCTCGACGGCGATCTCGTCGGGGACGGTGACCAGATTGCCGGCCACACGCACGCCTTCCGGCGTCGTCAGGAGATAGATCGAGCCCGAATCATCGCTCGAGCGGCGGCGCACTGTGTCGAGCACGCCCGCCAGGCCCCTGATGCGATACTGGTCGGCCAGCCCTTGGACCTCGGCCCTGATGGTTTCATCAGTCTGGCGCTCGAGCAGGCCTGCAGTGTTCCAGTAGATATATGCAAGGATGGCGCCTACGGAGAGGATGAAGACAGCCAGATAAAGGGCGGACAGCCGAAAGGTCGAAGTTCGGAAGAGCTTCCAGTAGTTATGTTGCACGGAGCAGGTATCCAGCCCCGCGCACGGTCTGCAGGATCGGTTCGTCGAATCCCTTGTCGATCTTGGCGCGCAGGCGCGAGACATGAACGTCGATGACGTTGGTCTGCGGGTCGAAATGATAGTCCCAGACATTCTCAAGAAGCATGGTCCGCGTCACCACATGACCGGCATTGCGCATCAGATATTCGAGCAGCTTGAATTCGCGCGGTTGCAGTATGATCGGACGGCCGGAACGCGTCACCGTCCGGGTGAGGAGATCCATTTCCAGATCGGCCGCCTTGAGCTTGGTCTGCTGCGGCCCCTGATGGCCGCGGCGAGACAGGCCCTCGATGCGGGCGAGAAGCTCCGAGAATGCGTATGGCTTGGCGAGATAATCATCACCACCGGCCCTCAATCCCTTGACCCTTTCATCGACATCGC
>VAZZ01000229.1 GCA_005884715.1 Alphaproteobacteria bacterium
CGGTTCCCAGGATGAGCGACGAACTGACGCCGGATGAGGACCCTCTCGATGGCGATGAGCAGATGCCGCTCGAGATGCATTTGCCTGAGGACGCCGAAGGGGGGCAGACTATTGAAGACACTTCGGGCGAAAGCGAGCCTAATTCCTGACCATGTTACTCAGTCTTCTTGGCTGGCGCGGTGCGGATGGTGTACATCCCACCTATGAACAAGGCTGAATTCATTACAGGAGCGGCCCGTCCGCATGACTGGGGTCCGCGGGGCACCGCCGCTGCCACATTTGCCGGCCGGCTGACCTTCGAAGATGTGAGCCTTAGCTTCGGCCCCTTACCGGCCGTAAGCGAGGTCAGCTTCGATCTGGCGCCAGGCGAGATCGTCTGCCTTCTCGGACCCTCGGGCTGCGGCAAGACGACGCTTTTGCGTATCGCTGCTGGGATCGAGCGCCCCGAGGCGGGCCGCGTTCTCATCGACGATCAGGAAATGGCGGGACCCCGGCATTTCGTTCCGCCTGAGAAGCGCAATATCGGCCTGATGTTCCAGGATTTTGCGCTTTTCCCGCATATGAGCATTATCGACAATGTGGCTTTCGGGCTGCGCGGATTACGCCGCGCAGATGCGCTCAAGGAAGCGCGTCAGGCTTTGAAGCGGGTGGGGCTCGAAGATTACGAGCGCGAATACCCGCATCGTCTGTCGGGTGGCGAGCAGCAGCGCGTGGCCTTGGCGCGTGCCATGGTGCCGCGTCCGCAAGTGATGCTGATGGACGAGCCGTTTTCCGGGCTCGATCAGCGCCTGCGCGACAGCGTGCGCGCCGAAACCCTGGCTCTGCTCAAGGAAACCCGTGCCACGGCGATGCTGGTGACCCATGATCCGATCGAGGCTCTGGAACTTGCCGACCGTATCCTGCTGATGCGGCGTGGGCGTCTTATCCAGGCGGGTGCGCCTACCCACATGTACCGCCATCCGGCCGATGCCGAGGCGGCGCGCTTCTTCTGCGACATGAACGAAATGACCGGACGCGTCCGCGCCGGCCAAGCTGAAACGCCACTCGGAACTTTTGCTGCTCCCGGACGCGCCGATGGCGAGGCGGTACTGGCCATGATCAGGCCGCAGGCCTTCTCGGTGGCGCCGGATGGTCTGGGTCCCGAGGGTTTCATCATCAGCTCCCGCTTCATCGGTGATGCGACGTCGCTGAATGTGATTTTCAAGGGGCTTGAGACGCCCATTGCCATCCGCATGCCGGCCGCAGCCGCGCCCAGCAGGGGCACGAGCCTCGCTTTTGTCATCGATCCGGCGCAGGTTTTGCTCTTTACGGCCGATGGTTCCACCCCCATCTAACAATGGGCAGTTTTGTTGCGGCACTCACCCCTTTCTGCAATAGTGCGCGCGACTATGGGCTGCAAAAGCCCTCTATGGAATAAGGGAGTATTAAATGGGTTCGCTTTCGATTTGGCATTGGCTTCTGGTGATTTTGGTGGTCGTTCTCCTGTTCGGTCGCGGCAAGATCTCCGACCTCATGGGCGACGTCGCCAAGGGCATCAAGAGCTTCAAGAAGGGCATGGCCGATGATACGGCCGAAGCCGGCGCCGACGATGACAAAGTGAAGACGCTCGAACAGGGCGCCGAAACCAAGGTCGGCGACAAGGTCAAGAGCTGACCTGGGCCTAAGGCCCATTCTGACAGGGCCAGAGAAGCTACAATGTTCGATTTCGGCATCGGCTACACGGAACTGGTGGTGATCGCGCTGGTGGCGGTCATCGTCATTGGTCCCAAGGATTTGCCAAAGGTTCTGCGCGCATTCGGCCGCACCATGCAGAAGGTGCGCGGCATGGCGCGCGAATTCCAGGGCCATCTTGATCAGGCGATGCGTGAGGCGGGCGTCGATGACATCAAGAAAGAGATCAACAATTTGAAGACCATGAATCCGGTCGAGGATGTGAAGAACGAAATCAACTCGATTTCCGCCGCCAATCCGATCGCGACGGTGGCGAAGGACCTGACGGCCGATCTCAAGAAGCAGGACGATGATTTCAAGAAATACTTTGGCGAGTCGGCGGAATCCGCATCGCCGGCAGGGGAACCGGGGAAGACCGAGCCTGCCGCGCTGCCTAAGCCGGAAGCGCCGCCCGTGGTGCATTGATGAGCCAGGCCGATATCGATGCAACCGAGGCCCCGCTGCTCGATCATCTGATCGAACTGCGCAAGCGCCTGATCTATTGCATGATCGGCTTTGCTGCCGCTTTCGCCTTGAGCTTCGCGTTTTCCACCCACATCTTCAACATCCTCATCATGCCCTTCGAATGGGGAACGGGAGCATCAGCGAAGCTCATTCAGACCGAGCTCCTCGGTTTCTTCATGGTGAAGCTCAAGATCGGCTTCTTCGGCGCGCTCTTCATTACCTTTCCGTTGATCGCCATCCAGATCTATCGCTTTGTAGCGCCCGGCCTCTATGCCAACGAGCGCAATGCCTTCCGGCCTTATCTCATCGCTACGCCGATCTTCTTCGTGCTCGGCGCCTGCCTGGTTTTCTTCTTCCTGCTGCCGGTTGCGATCAGGTTTTTCTATAGCCTGGTCCAGGGCACCGGCGGCGGTGGTCAGACGCCGGTGGAACTGATGCCCGATGTCAGATCCTATCTCGATTTCGTCATGATGCTGATCCTGGCCTTCGGCCTGTGCTTCCAGCTGCCGGTCATTCTGACACTGCTCGGGCAGATCGGCATTGTGTCCTATGAGCAACTCAAGAGTGGGCGCAAATTCGCGATTGTCGGCGTCTTCATCGTTGCCGCTGTCCTGACGCCGCCCGATCCGATTTCGCAGATCTCCATGGCGATACCGCTGATGGGCCTATATGAAATTTCCGTGCAGGCTGTGAGATTCCTCGAGAAGCGCCGCGCCGCGGCGGCGGCGAAGGCTGAGGCCGAAGAAGCTGCCAAATCCGCCTGAGCCGAACTTTCCTTAAATTCACATTGTCGTCGGGCTTTGCCTTCCGTGCCCGGGGCTTTATAGCATCCCGGCACCACAGGAATCGGACATGCACGACATCAAATCCATCCGCGACAATCCGCAGGCTTTCGATGAAGGCCTCGCCAAGCGCGGACTGCCGGAGCAGGCGAAGGAGCTCCTCGCTCTCGATGACACGCGCCGTGGCCTCATTGCGAGGCTCCAGGCCCTGCAGGAACGCCGCAATGCCGCTTCGAAGGAGATCGGCCAGGCGATGGGTAAGGGCGACAAGACCAGGGCCGATGAGCTCAAGGCGGAAGTCGCGCGCATCAAGGACGGCATGCCTGAGGAAGAAGAGGCCCTCAAGGCCGCCGAGGCTGCCTTGCACGGTGCGCTCGCGGCCACTCCCAATCTCCCGGCTGATGATGTGCCGGTCGGGCCCGATGAGACCGCCAATGTCGAGATCCGCCGCCATGGCGAGCCCAAGAGGCTCAATTCCGCCAGGCAGCACTTCGAAATCGGCGAAGCGCTCGGGCTCATGGATTTCGAGACGGCGGCCAAGATTTCAGGCGCCCGTTTCGTAGTGTTGAGAGGGGCGCTTGCCAGGCTCGAAAGGGCGCTCGGCAATTTCATGGTCGATCTTCACACGCGCGAGCATGGCTATACCGAAATCGCTCCGCCGCTGATCGTGCGCGATAAGACCATGTTCGGCACAGCCCAGCTGCCGAAATTAGCCGAGGACCAGTTCCACAGCACCGATGGCCGCTGGCTCATCCCGACCGCCGAAGTTTCACTCACCAATCTGGTGCGCGAATCGGTGCTCGAGGAAGAAGCGCTGCCGATCCGGGTCACAGCCTGGACGCCCTGTTTCCGCTTCGAAGCGGGAGCGGCCGGGCGGGATACGCGCGGCATGATCCGCCAGCATCAATTTGCGAAGGTCGAGCTCGTCTCGATCACCTCGCCTGAGCAGTCGGGCGATGAGCATGAACGCATGACGAAATGCGCCGAGGAAGTGCTGAAGCGGCTCGAGCTGCCATACCGCACGCTGACTCTCTCGACTGGCGACATGGGTTTTGCGGCGCGCAAGACCTACGACATCGAAGTCTGGCTGCCCGGCCAGAATGCCTATCGCGAGATCTCGTCCTGCTCGCTCTGTGGCGATTTCCAGGCGCGGCGCATGGATGCGCGCTTCAGGCCAAGGGAAGGCAAGGGGCCGCGCTTCGTGCACACACTCAACGGGTCGGGCGTCGCGGTGGGCAGAGCGCTCGTCGCCGTCCTCGAGAACTACCAGAATCACGATGGCAGTGTCACGATCCCGGACCTGCTGCGCCCTTATATGAACAATGAGACAACGATAAAAGGCTAAGCCTCCGGATGCGCATTCTCCTCACCAATGACGACGGCATTCATGCCGAGGGTTTGGACTCATTGGAGAAGATCGCCCGCGCGATCTCAGATGATATCTGGATCGTGGCGCCCGAATCCGAACAATCGGGCGCTTCGCATTCCCTGTCGCTGGCTGATCCCTTGCGCCTGCGTAAGATCGGCGAGCGCCGCTTCGCCGTTCTCGGCACGCCGACCGATTGCGTCGTCATGGCGGCTCGCAAGATAATGCCGGATGCGCCCGACCTCGTTCTATCCGGCGTCAATCGCGGCCAGAACATCGCCGATGACGTGACTTATTCCGGCACCATCGCGGCGGCGATGGAAGGCACGGTCCTCGGCTTCAAATCGATCGCGCTGTCGCAGGTTATCGGCATCCATAATCGCGATGCCTTGACCTACAACGTGGCGGAACACCACGGCGCCCAGGTCCTCAAGCGGCTACTCGATATTGAGCTCGGGCCGGGCGTGCTGCTCAATATCAACTTCCCCGACTGCCGGCCCGACGAGGTGACGGGCGTCGAAGTGACTAGACAGGGCAAGCGCGACCAGAATCTCCTCACCATCGATGAGCGGCGCGATACGCGCGGACGGCCTTACTACTGGATCGGTTTCCAGCGCGAGCGCGGAAATCCGCCGTCCGGGACCGATCTGAGAGCCGCCTTCGAGAAGCGCATCTCGGTGACGCCGCTTCACATGAATTTGACGCAGCTTGACGCTATAGAACCGTTGCGGGTGGCGCTGGAGAAGACGTGAGCGAGGACTATCGCAAGATCGAACTGATCATGGCCCTGCGCAATCAGGGCATCCGCGATCAGGCGATTCTGGAAGCGATAGAGCGCACGCCGCGCGAGATGTTCCTCGGCCCCTCATTCCAGCCGATGGCCTATGCCGACCAAGCGCTGCCGATCGCCTGCGGCCAGACGATCAGCCAGCCCTATGTCGTGGCCTTTATGACCGACCGGCTCAGACTGAACGACCGCTGCAAGGTGCTCGAGATCGGCACCGGCTCGGGCTACCAGACCGCCATCCTCTCACCGCTGTGCCGCAGGGTAGGAGGCCGAGGAACGGTTCAAAACGCTTGGCCTCGCCAATATCACGCAAATGGTCGGTGACGGCTATAAGGGCTGGCCGAAACAAGCGCCGTTCGACCGCATCATCGTCACCGCGGCGGCCAGGGAAGTGCCGCAGGCGCTGGCCGATCAATTGGCCATTGGCGGCATCATGATCATTCCATTGGAAGAGGGGCTGATGCACCAGGAACTTGTCCGCGTCACGCGCGATGAGAACGGCTTCGCGCATGAGCGCCTGTTGCCGGTGCGCTTCGTTCCCCTGGTGGAAGGTGTGGCGAGAGAGAGTTGATATCTGAGGTTTTTCGGGCGGCTCCGATCCGATCGGCACCATGTTGCTGATGGTCGAGGGCGATGTGATGATTGGCCTTGAATTCGACGATCAGCCGGAACGCTACATGAAAGACATAGGGCGCCGGTTTCCCGATCATGAGATGCGCGAGACGGTTAACCCTTGCGGATTTTCGGATCATGTCCTCGCGTATTACAAGGGTGATCTCGAGGCGATCGACGGCCTGCCGACGAGGGGCGACGGCACGCCGTTCCAGGAGCGGGTCTGGGCGGAACTCCGGCGCATCAAGGTGGGCACGACCATCTCCTATGGCGAGCTCGCCATGCGACTCGGCGACAGGAATGCGATGCGGGCCGTTGGTCTCGCCAACGGCCGCAATCCCATTTCAGTCGTGGTGCCGTGCCATCGCGTGATTGGCGCGGATGGCACGCTGACGGGCTATGGCGGCGGCGTGCCGCGCAAGAGCTGGCTCCTCAACCATGAAGGCGTGCCGATCCGCAATGGCCGGGTGGACCGCCAGACCGACCTTTTCGAGCATGATCCTCGCAAGCGCATGAATCGGGTGGCTTCCTCTTAGTGGCCGGGCAAGACTGCGGCCATGATCAAGGAGGCTTTCAATGTCCGCCATTTCGTTTATCGCGATGCCCACAGACGAAGCCCGCGCCTTCCAGGCGGGTCGGCCCGATGCCAACGGTCAGGTGCCTGAACGCCATATTTCTGATGGCGAGGGCGTGCCGTGCCGCCATTGTCAGTGTGATGTCGGCCCGGGCAAGCCCTATCTCATCTTGAATTACCGGCCCTTTGCCGAACTGCAGCCCTATGCCGAAACAGGCCCGATCTTCCTTCATGCCGAAGCTTGCGAGCGCTATGCCAAGACTGAGGAAGCGCCGGATATGTTCTTCAAGAACGGCAGGCGCTATCTGATCAAGGGCTACTATGAAAATGACCGCATCGCATATGGCACCGGTAAGATCGTCGCGCCGGAGGATATGGCCCAGGCGGCGAAAGAAATACTTGAGCGGCTAGACATCAGCTATGTCCATGTCCGCTCGGCGCTGAACAATTGCTATCAGCTGCGCATCGAGCGGACTTGAGCTATTCAGCCCAGTCCTTTTCGACAAGCTGGCGCAATTTCACGAGGCTTGGTATTTTCAGGGCCCGGCCTTCCTTTACGACGAGTCCCTGGGCATCGAGCCAGGCGAATTCGCGGGTCACAGCTTCCCGGTGGGTGCTGATGCGGCTGGCAATCTCGGCGTGAGTGGGGGCCGGCGACAATGTCGCGTGTCCCTGGCCCTTGGCGGCCTTTTCCGCCATCCGCAAAAGCTCGGCCCTGAGCCGCTGGCGCACCGCCATGGTGCTGAACTCGAAAACCCGAGTGGTCAGGGATCGCATCTGTCCCGTCAGGTGCCGCAGCACCGCCATGGTGAATTGCGGATGCTGGGCGATTGCCGCAAGGAAATGCGGCTGGCGCATCACCGCCGCCACGCAGGGTTCGACGCATTCGACGCTGGCGGAACGCGGTAGTCCATCGATCGCCGACAGCTCGCCCACGATCGTGCCCGCGGCGATGTCCCGGAAGCCGACACGCTGGCCATCGGCCGAATAAAGGCTGACCCTGGCCAGGCCCTGCAAAAGAAACAGGACATCACGGGTCTCATCGGTGTGGCCCATCATGAGTTCCTGCGCGGCATATTCGCGGATCGCGCAATGGCGGGTGATGTCGGCGAAGGCAGCCGCGTCGAGCGAGCTGAAATAGGGTACCGACCTCAATGCGTCCAAAGAGAGTCTCGTCATGTCACATTAAATAAAAAGCCGCGGAACCGGAGATGAGGGAAATAGAACATCAAAGCCGGTTGGCAGCAACAATGGAATTGTAATGTGTAAGGTTACGGCGCAAATGCCGATCCCAAAGCTTCATGAATGAAAAAGCCCCCATTCCGGGCGTCGGGACCGGAATGGGGGAAGGTACCTCCGGCGGAAGACCGGAGGTTCAGGGAGAGTTATGTCTCGCCGTCATGGCTGGCCAGCAGCTTCGCTGACAGGATGCCGAGTGCGACGGCGAGCGCGAAGACAACGGCCATGAAGGCGGCAAGCGCCACGAAGCCGGAGACCTCGTAGGTCGCCACCGCCAGGCGCGCGCCCGGCCAGATCAGCCCGGCTGCGACGATGGCGAAGGAGTAGAACGCGAGCTCCTTGAGAGAGAGCGTTAAGAGCTCGCGTCCCGCACCAAGTGCTCCGAGGAGCACAAGCGGCAGAAGCAGGAAGCCGGCAGCGACAATGCTATCGGGTTGAAACTTGACGAGCAGACGGACAGAGGCAGTCAGGGCGGCGACCAGGACGAAGGCGGCGAGAAAACGGCCACGGTGAAAATTGAGGCGGGGTGGCGTATTATGCTGCGACAAAAGAATCTCCATGGAAGTCTCCCATCACGATGATCGTGATTGTTTCCCGAAACTGGTGCGGGGGCTTCGGCGAGTCCCGATCCTAGGCTCAATCGTCACGACCGTTTACGGCGCCCCGATGAACGAGACGGCGATTGGCTGACCGCCCACGGCGCAAGCGCATGCGGAATTCGGTTTGCCAGCATCTGGTCGGATCCGCCGAGATTTTTGATATCGATACCGATATCGTCCCTGAGTTTGGGCCCCATCGCTCTCAGAAATTCGATGCTTTCCTCTTCGATCCGGCGGGCCCGGCGGGCTTCCCGTCTGGCGTTCACCCAGGCGGTGAACCGGCCGAAGGGTGAGCGGCTAGCGAGACGGGAATGAACGATACGTTCAGCATGGGTGTTCATGTTCGCTCTCCTTTATTTGTGTCCGACTCTTTTTCGGTCGGATTCTGAAGTTGATGGAGCGAACTTAGTGACGGGGCCGTCAGGTGTCTGTGCGGAAACTCACAACGCCGAAGCGAGGCTAGAACTATCTGTTTTTGTTGGTTTTCCGGTTGCGCAGCACATGCTCATGGCCGGCATCGTAGAGAGCCGAATCTCGGAAGTCGTGGGCGGTGAGAACGGGCCCGACAATGACAAGCGCGGTGCGGGTGAGCTTTGCCGCGCGCGCCTTCTTGGCGATGGTCGACAGCGTGCCGTGGATGATCTGCTGATCGGGCCAGCTCACGCGATAGCCGATCACGACCGGGCAATCCGGTCCGTAGTGCGGTGTAAGGGCACGCTCCACATAGCCGAGATTGCGTACCGAGAGATGGATGACCAGTGTCGCCTTCAAGCGCCCGAGTTCTTCCAGCGTCTCCATTTCCGGCATGGGCGAAGCCTGCATGGCGGTGCGGGTGAGGATGATGGTCTGGGCGATTTCGGGCAAAGTGAATTCGGTCTTGAGCGCCGCCGCCGTTGCTGCGAAGGCCGGCACCCCCGGCGTCACGTCATAGGGAATGCCGAGCTGATCGAGCCTGCGCATCTGCTCGGCAATGGCGCCATAGATCGAGGGATCGCCGGAATGGACGCGCGCCACATCCTGGCCCGTCCGATGTGCCGTTTCGATCTCGGCGATGATCTCATCGAGATGAAGAGGAGCGGTGTCGATGACGCGGGCACCTTGTGGCGCTGCCTTGACGATCTCTTTCGGCACCAGGGATCCGGCATAGAGGCAGACCGGGCAGCTCTGGATCAGCTTCAGGCCCCGCAAGGTGATGAGATCGGGTGCGCCCGGTCCGGCGCCGATGAAATGAACGCTCATGACTGCCGCCTTTTGGCATAACCGCGCGGCGTATAGGCGTAAGCCTGGCCATCGCCGCGCAGCATTGATTTCGATTGCGATGAGCCGACCATCACCAGGGTCAGCATGTCGACCGCGTGCGTGTCGAATTCCTTGAGTGGAACGATGCGCACATTCTCTTGCGCGCGGCCGAGATTGCTGGCGATGATGACGGGCGTATCCAGAGGCCGGTGTAGTTTCAGGATGGCGATGGCGCGCTCGAGCTGATCACGGCGCTTGAGCGAGCGCGGATTGTAGAAAGCGGTCACGAAGTCGCCCTGGGCTGCCGCGTGCAGCCGATTCTCGATGACTTCCCAGGGAGTCAAAAGGTCTGACAGAGAGATACAGCAGAAATCATGCCCGATCATCGCGCCAGCCCGCGCCGCTGCGGCCTGGAAGGCGGAAATGCCAGGCAGCACCTCGACTGCGATGCGCTCAGGGTGAAGATCGAGAACTTCATAGACAAGCGCCGCCATCGCATAGATGCCGGGATCACCGGAACAGACGAGCGCCACTTGCCGGCCCTCCCTCGCAAGCGCAATGGCATGCCGGACTCGGGTCTCCTCGGCACCGAGGGGGAAGCGGTGTTCGGTCTGCGCCGTCTTGAGATCGCTCGCGAGGTCGAGATAAAGGTCATAGCCGACCCAATCAGTGGCCCTCCGCAAGGCTTCGGTGGCGGCGGGACTGCGCGATGAGGCATCGCCCGGACCAAGCCCGACGAGTGAGACCAAGCCCCGCGGACGCCCCCGCAAGGCGACAAGCGGTGAGGAGGCCAACGCCACGGCGCACGTAGCCCGCTTCGATTTGGTCTTGGCAATGATCAGCTGGGACTCTGGTCCCGCCGCAGCAAGGGCAGCCCCTTCGGCCACGCCCGGACAGCCGACTTCCTTCATCACCACGGCCGATGGCGTCTTGAGCCGCGGCACTTCGCCATTGAGTTCGCTCGCCGTGAAGACACGTAAGGGCAGATCAAGGTGATGCGCCAGCGCCTGGATGGCGGCTTCATCTTCCTTGAGATCGATCGAAGCGATCACCGCCAGGGAGGTTTTGGCGAAGCGATGCCGGGCAAGGGTATCTTCGACGAGGTCAATGAGTTCTTGTGCGGGCACGCCACGTTCGCCGCCGACGCCAAGGGTCAGAACCTTCGGATGATAGACGAGATGCGTCGGCGACCCGCTGATGCTTTCATGGGTCGCGGTGATGGTGAGCGCCGCCTTTGCCGCCTGCGGTAGATCGAGCCAGGGCAGGCTGCCCACAAGCTTGATCTTTTCGCCGGTGAGAAGCCGTGCCGCGAAATCCTTCATGTCGCCAGGATTGGCAAGCACCCAGCCTTCAGGCGGGTCATCGAAGGCGGCACCGAAGCGCAGATCGCTCGCCGTGGTGATGGCGGCATGGCCGCCGGTGATTTGGGCAACCTGCCGCGCCAGTTCATTACCACCGTGATGGCCGCCGAGAAGCGGCACTATGGAGCTGCCGTCTCCGGCCAGAGCAATGACGGGGGGCTCCCGCCTTTTGTCATCGAGGATGCCGGCGAGAGCACGAATGACGATCCCAGCGGCACAGATAGCGATGATGGGCTCTCCGTCGCGGAACAGTCTTTGCAGTTCTGCCGTGGATTTCTCGTAAGAATGATCCAGGCTTTCGACGCAGCGAGGGCCGTGGATCTGGCCGCCCAGCGCCGCCTTGAGCTTGAGCGCCAGGGGCAAAGTGGAGCTTCCGAGAATAAAAAGGGCCGGCACCTTCACCATGCCTCGCCACCTTTGTAAATCAGGATGGTCGAGAAATAGGGCCGCTCGCCTTCTGGAACGTCGCAGAGCGGGGTGATCTTCTCATCATCGCGCGTCGCTTTCTCGATGATGACGGCGCGCTCGCCGAGACCGAGCTCATTCAGCACGGTGCGGATCTTGTCGAAATGCTGTCCGACTTTCATGATGGCGATGGCGTCGGATTGAGTGATCTCCTGCTTGAGGCGGGAGGCATCGAGCGTGCCCGGCAGCACTTTCAATATGTCGTTGTGCGCTGCCAGCGGCCGGCCGATCGCTGCGGCGCAGGCGGTGATCGAGGTGACGCCGGGAACGATCTGCGTCACGTAGTCCTTGGCGAGGCGAGTGAGGAGATAGGCGAAGCTGCCATAGAACAGAGGATCGCCCTCACACAGGAATGCGACATCGCGGCCTTGATCGAGATGCTCGGCTATGGCCTGCGCCGCCGCGTCATAGGCTTCCTGTGCTGGCTCTCTCTCGCGCCGCATCGGCACGGGAATGGCGACTTCGATGACATCTTCCGGAAGGAAAGGCGCTGCGATCCGCCGGGCCAGGCTGTCATTGCCGTTCGCTGCCGGATACGCGATGACCGGCGCGTGCGAGATGATGCGCCAGGCCTTGAGCGTGATGAGCTCGGGATCGCCCGGTCCGACGCCCAGCCCATAGAAGGTGCCGGTCATGGCTTGACGGCTCGCCACTGCAGCACCGACATGCGCGGTTTGAGTGCCCTAAGTGGGCCGATATGGGCGAGATAGGAGACATCGATGCGGACCAGGTCGCCGCCAAATTTCTCCTGCAGATCGACGAGATGCAATTCGCCCTCGAGCGTCACTACATTGGCGACGATGCGGCCTTGCGATTTGAGCGCCGCCCAGCTTTCCTCGAAGATGCCGGGAATGCCCATGCCGCCCCCAACGAAGACGGCATCTGGTGCTTGCTGTCCCTTGAGGCTGGCGGGGGCGTCACCGGCAACAACCTTGAGGCGCGGCGTGCCGAGGCGGTCGGCATTCTCGCCGATCATCCGCAGACGTTCGGCATTGCTCTCGAAAGCAATGGCTTCGGCGCCGCGCACAGCCCGCATCCATTCGATGGCGATCGAGCCGCAGCCGGCGCCGACATCCCACAGAAGCGCATCGGGATAGGGGGCAAGGGCCGCAAGGGTCGCTGAGCGCACCTCGCGTTTGGTGAGCTGGCCATCGTGAACATAGGCATCATCGGGAAGACCTGGGATCCGCGGCAAGAGCGCTGCACCTGGCTTGGGCTTGCACCAGATGGCGAGCGTGTTGAGATCGGAGAACGTGCCGCCGGCGAAGTCATCGGCGCGGAATTGGATGCGTTTCTCGCGTGGGCCTCCCATATTTTCCAGAACCGTGATCTCGCTCGCCCCATAACCACGCGCGAGGAGACGGCGGACGACTTCGGGGATCGTGCCAGCATCGGCGGTGAGTGCTAGCAGCCGCGCCCCGGGCTGAATGAAGGCTTCGAGATTGGCGATTGGCCGGCCATGGAGGGTAATCGTATCGCAGTCGCCGAGTGGCCAGCCCATGCGCGAAGCGGCAAGGCTGAAGGAGGAGAGATGCGGGACGATCTCCATCTCCTCGAACGGCACGATCTCCATGAGCTTGCGCGCCACGCCGAAATTGAGCGGATCGCCTGTCGCCAGCACGACGGCCTTGCGACCGCGCAACGGCCTGATGCGATCAATGACGGCACTGAAGGGCTGCGGCCATTCATGGCGTTCGGCTTTGGTTTCGCCGACAAGTGCCAGGAGGCGCTTCGATCCGACAATCACGTCTGCATTGGCGAGCACGAGCCTGGCGCGTGGCGACAGACCATCCAGACCGTCCTCGCCCATGCCGATGATCGTAAGCCATTTCGTCATGAGGCAAGTTCCGCTGTGACCGCGTTGATGACTGAGGACGCCATGGCTGATCCACCGCGTCGGCCGAGAACCGTGGCGAAGGGTACCCCGCGGGGATTTTGCGCAAGTTCATCCTTGGATTCCTTCGCGCCGATGAAGCCAACCGGAAAACCGACAATGGCGGCGGGCTTGTCAGCACCGGCGTCCAGGGCCTCGAGGAGCGCGAAGAGCGCTGTCGGCGCATTGCCGATCACAACCACCGCCCCCCTGAGACGCGGCAGCCACAGGGAGACGGCGGCGGCCGAACGGGTGATCCGCCGGGCAAGGCCCAACTGCCGTGCTTGTGGATCATTCAGGGTGCAGATGGTCTCGACGCCTGCGGGAAGCTGGCGCGCGATGATGCCGTGGCGCACCATCTCGCTGTCGGTCAGGATCGGGGCTTGCGCCGCAAGGGCCTGCGCAATCGCATCCGGCAGGTCCTCGGAAATGCGCAGATCACCGACGATATCGGTCATGCCGCAGGAATGGATGACGCGTTCGGCAATGCCACGGGCAGGCGTGGATATAGCCGAAAGATCGGTTTCCCGCCGGATCGTCGCGAAGGACTGCCGGTAGATCTCGGCCGGATCGCGCAAATAGTCTCTCACCTTTTCTTCATGCTCCTGGGGCCCAGCGGGTGATCGGCATGG
>VAZZ01000232.1:0-3860 GCA_005884715.1 Alphaproteobacteria bacterium
CTCTCATGGTTTTGACACGATCGTGATCGAAGAAGCTTGCCGGGCTAACGATTTGAACGGTACCGCCGCCGCAACGAAGGCGTCTTTTCGCGACAGAGGGATTAAGCTCCGATGAATCTCCGCGAACGGGTTTTGGATTTTGTGGTCGATCTGGCGCCCTTGCCCGCCGTACCGGTGGCCGGCACGCGCAAGAGCTTCCCGGTGCGCCGACTCTACTGTGTCGGGCGCAATTATGCCGAGCACGCGCGCGAAATGGGTCATGACCCCAAGCGCGAGAAACCTTTCTTCTTCCAGAAGGCATCCGATTCGATCGTCACCGACGGTGTGTTTCCCTATCCTCCGGCCTCATCGGACGTCCATTACGAGATCGAACTGGTCGTCGCTCTCAAGGCTGGCGGTCACAATATCCCCGCAGCCAAAGCCAAGGACATCATCTATGGTTATGCGGTCGGCCTCGACATGACAAGGCGCGATCTCCAGGCCGAAGCCAAGAAGGCGGGCCGTCCCTGGGAGGCCGCCAAGGCCTTCGACCGCGCGGCACCTCTGAGTGCCATCACGCCGATCGAGCAATCAGGCCTCCTCGTCAAAGGCCCGATCACGCTCGATGTGAATGGCGAGCGCCGCCAGTCGGGTGATCTCGCCGATATGATCTGGCCCGTCGCCGATATCATTACCGAACTGTCGCAGCTCTTTGTGCTGGCGCCCGGCGATCTGATCTTCACCGGCACGCCTGCGGGCGTCGGCGCGGTCAAGCGCGGCGACCGTTTGCATGGCGAGATCGCCAGGCTCACAGCTCTCGATGTAACGGTGACTTGATCCTTCTGGAGATAGTTCAATCCGTCTTGGCCGACAGGATAGGACCGCCGTTTCGTTCCTGCACCAGGACTGCGGTACGCAGTCCAGCACTTGCCGGTGGAATCGCAAAGGATGCAACACTGCCATCCCAGCTGCCGAGACGGGCAAGCCCATGCACCACATGGCTGTGAGGCAGGGTGGCACCGCTGTTTTCTCCGCGCCTGACGGGCACGTTTACCAGTTTGGGGTCGTAGTGCACGAGCCAGACATCTGCGCCGCCGGCAGGCGCCTTGCCCCCGCCGATCCTGACCTCGCCGCTGCTTAAATCGATCGACGGCTCCTCATCGGCGCTTGCGGCGGCGATCAGTTTCTCGACTTCGCCCAGGCGAAACCCGACATTGCTGGCTTTTCCATCGATCACCATCTGCGGTGTGAAGAGACTGGGCTCCCCCAAGGCCGGCTCGTAAACCGCTTGGCGTTCGGTGAATTCGGGTTTCCCAAAAATGTCCTTCCAGCCGAGATAGTCCCAATAGGTAACGGCAAAACTCAAAGCGAGCACATCCGGGCGTTTGCTCAGCTCGATGAGATTGGCGTTGGCCGGGGGACAGGATGAGCACCCCTGGCTGGTGAAGAGTTCGACCACGACCGGTCGCTTTCCGGCTTGCGCTGATACCGAGGAAAGTCCAACGGTCGCCGCCACCAGCATGGCGCCTTTCACGATTGCCTTCGAGAGTTCCACCGCCTGCCTCCGACCTTTTTCATTCCGCCGACTGCGCCCGCCAAGACCCGCGAGGCTCGCAGGGAGCCTCGCGGTGACTTTGTCGCTTATTTCTTCATGGCCTTCATGGCGCCTTCCATATGCATCATGCAGTCGTCCGTCTTGTTTGCTTTCATCGCCTCCTTGGCCATGTCCATCTCCTTCATGGCCATTTCCTTTTGGTCCTTCATGGCATCGCCGGTCATGGCTTGCATCTCAGACTGTATTTTCATCATCGAGGCGTCATCGCATTTCATCATCGCGTCCTCGGCGAAAACCGGCTGAATGAAGAGGATCGCGAAAGCTGATGCGACGAGTATTGGCTTGAGCATGTTCATTTACCTTCCTGATCAGGATAGAGAGCGCCCCTCATTTGGAGGTTCGGCTTTCGAAGCAAACTTATTACGTGCTATCACCGCTTCGTGACTGACCCGTCAGCCTGTGTCATCGTCGAGACAACTCAGATTCCGCCATACCAGTCATATCCATTGTCTTCCCAGTAGCCCCCGCGGCCCTGGCCGATGGCGGCGAAGCTGTCGACGAGTTCGATCCTGCCGATGTATTTCGGCATCTTGTAGCCGAGCTGACGCTCGACGCGCACCCGTAGCGGCGCGCCGTTCTCGACTGGAAGGGGCTTGCCGTTCACCCCGTAGGCAAGGATCGTCTGCGGATGCCGGGCGTCGATCAGGTCGATCGATCCGTAATATTTGACGTCCCCCGAAATGTCCCGGTCGATCGTATCCATGCAGTGGAACACCACATAGCGCGCTTGCGGTTTCGCCCTCGTCTCATCGAGAATCAGCGAAAGCGGTACTCCTGTCCATTTGGCAATGCAGCTCCATCCTTCGACGCAGTCGTGACGAGTGATCTGCGTGCGCGACGGCATCGCCTGCAATTGCGCCAGCGACAGGGATAATGGCCTCTCGACAAGACCGCCGACTTCCAGCCGCCAGTCGGAGAATCCGCTGGAGAGCAGGGATTTATAGGTCTCATCGTCAGGTGCGGTGACGCCATTAGGCCTCTGCGGCTGGCGGATATCCGCCTCGGTAAACTCCTCGGCAAGGGCGCTCCTGCCGGCAAGCAGCCTCTGCATCCTGTAGGTAAGATTGTTCGCGCCTGCCAGGAAATCCCGCAGACTGCTGTCCGAGCTCAGCCCATCGAAAGCATCGCAACCCGACAGAACAAGACCGGAGCCGCCGAGCGCGGCTGTCTTCAAGAGGGCACGGCGGGATAATTTGAACTGGGCCATGATCACGCTTTCCTCGCCTCGCTGTTCTTCGCCGGCAGGTCGAGGCGATACCAACCGGTAATGATCGACCGCAATTCGTTCAGCGGCCCGGCCGCGACAATCATCAGGATATGGACGATGAAGAACCCGACAAGCAGCAGCATCATGGTGAAGTGGATGGTGCGGGCGGTCTGACGGCCGCCCAAAACATCGGCCAGAAACGGAATGACGGCGTTCATCGAAGGGGACATCGCAAGCCCGGTCAGGATGATGAAGGGCAGAATGATGAACAGCACCCCGCCATAGGCAAGTTTCTGCAGCGTGTTGTAGTTTCTTGTATGATGGAATCTCAGCTTCGCGTGATTGATGATATCGCCCGGCAGGTTGCGAAGATCAGCCACTCTCGGGGCAAGGTCGCGTCGAAGATGTCCATTGACCAGGCTGCCGACCAGCCAGCCCAGCAGCGTAACCACCAGCACCCAGGCGAAGAAGAAATGCACGACGCGTCCCGTTGCGAGATCCTGACCGGAAGGGATCGTTGCCCAGTCCGGGAAGCCGCGCCGGGTCGGGCGTTCACCGTGCCATGACATGCCCAGCACTCCTGTCGTATTGAAGCGTGTGCCAAAAATGCGCGTGTATCCGACTGGCCCGTCCGGCGTGTTCTCGGCTCGCATCGCCAACGCCTCATTGTCGTAGCCGAAGCCGGACTGGTTGCCGATATAAAGCGTCGGATGCGCGTTGAAGATCTGCAGCCCGGACAGAAGCAGGAAAAACAGCGCGACCGCCCAGCACCAGTGCGTCACGCGTGTCCACAGGAATTGCCGATAGATAAGCGCTTCCTTGCCTGAGGGCGCGAAGGCTGCTCGGGGCGATGATCCGTCATCCACGGTCGGGTCGGTCATCTGAGATGTACCTCTATTGTCGGGCAGTGCAGGCGGTGCTGAACCCCAAACCATGATTACATCCGCTCGACGTGTTTGGTTGCTTATCTCAGTTTTCGCGGCCAGTCGTTTCGCCGTTACCTCCAGCCCATAACACAACAATGTGATCGTACCGGCACCGACAGCTCGCCTAGATGCT
>VAZZ01000232.1:3897-4454 GCA_005884715.1 Alphaproteobacteria bacterium
GCCCGCCGAATGGCACATGATAGTCGACGCCGGCCGTCGGAAGATTGACCATCACCATGCCCGCCGCCGAAGCCTTTCGGAAGTGGCTGGCATATTTGAGCGAGCTGGTGCAGATGCCCGACGAGAGGCCGAAGCTCGTGTCATTGGCGAGCGCCAGCGCCTCATCAAAGGAGTCGACCTTGATCACCGAGGCAACCGGTCCGAAAATCTCCTCGCGGTTGATGCGCATCTTGTTGGTGGTGTTCACGAACAGAGCGGGGCTCAGATAATGGCCCTTGGTGTCGCGGTTGAGGAGTTCGCCGCCCCAGGCGAGCTCGGCGCCTTCATGGCGGCCGACATCTATATAGGTAAGATCCTGCGCCAGCTGGTTCTCATCCACGACGGGTCCGATCTGCGTTCCGTCCTTCAGTGCGTTGTCCACCTTGAGCGCCTTCAGCGCCTCGACCGTCTTGTCGACAAAGGCGTCATGGATCTTGCTCTGCACGATGAGCCGCGAGGAGGCAGTGCAGCGCTGACCGGTCTGGTAGAAAGCGCCGTCGACCGCGGCTGAGACGGCC
>VAZZ01000230.1 GCA_005884715.1 Alphaproteobacteria bacterium
CTCAAGGCCGCCTCGATACCGATTGCGGTGCTCGCCATCCTCGGCTGCGCGCTCCTGATTTTCGCGGGCGTGCAGCCGCCGCAAGAGAAGGTCGGCTATCTGATCGTTCTCATGATCCTGGCGCTGACGGCATTCTGGTTCGCGATGGAGGGCAAGATCCAGATCGGCGCCGCCTTCGCTGTGTTGACCGTCGCTGCGGTTTACTATTTCTGGCGCGATCCAGAGAGCCAGTTCGGACTGTGGGCGGCGGTCGTTGTTGCCGTGGTCATGGCGGCACTCCTCTTCGTGCTGCGCGGCAAGCGCTTCCACGGACCACCGATCGGTGACGAGATCGCCCGGCGCAGAGCCGAGATCGCCGCCGCCGAAGCCGCGGTCGGTGAGCGGGCGTAAGTAAAGGAAGCTTCAGGCGGCGTGGGGAAACCCGCGCCGCCTTTCATTTTGCGCAAAGAAGAGGAACAAATGGTTCAAGGCATGCTGACGCTCGCCCAGCTCAAGAAAGAAGTTGCGGCTGGTTCAATCGATACGGTCGTCGCGGCGTTTCCCGACATGCAGGGACGCCTCATCGGCAAGCGCTTCCATGCGCAGTATTTCGTCGACGGCGCCTATGAGGAGACGCATGGCTGCAACTATCTCCTCGCCGACGATATCGATATGGAGCCAGTGCCGGGCTACAAGGCGGCGAGCTGGCAGAAGGGCTATGGCGATTTCGTCATCAAGCCGGACCTCGCGACCATGCGGGTAACGCCATGGCTCGAAAAGACCGCACTCGTGCTCTGCGACGTGCTCGACCATCATGACCATTCACCTTTGCCGCATGCGCCGCGCAATATCCTGAAGGGCCAGCTGGCGCGGCTCGAAAAGATGAAGATGAAGGCCTTCATGGCGTCGGAA
>VAZZ01000231.1 GCA_005884715.1 Alphaproteobacteria bacterium
GGGTCAACCGATTGCGTCAATTTTCCCCGGACAGTCCTGCCGGCGGGGGAGAGGGTATTTTCTAGTAGCGATAATAGTCCGGCTTATAGGGACCCTGCCGGGTCACGCCGATATAGGCGGCCTGCTCGTCCTTGAGCTCGGTCAGCTTAACACCGAGCTTGGCCAGATGGAGGCGGGCGACCTTCTCATCAAGCGTCTTGGGCAGGACATAGACCTCGTTCTTGTATTTGCCATTGCCGGCATTGGCGAAGAGTTCAACCTGCGCCAGCGTCTGGTTGGTGAAGGAAGCCGACATCACGAAGCTCGGATGGCCCGTAGCATTGCCGAGATTGACCAGGCGGCCCTGCGACAGGAGGATGATCCGGTTCCCTTTGGGGAAATGAACCATGTCGACCTGCGGCTTGATATTCGTCCACTGATAGTTCTTAAGATCCGAAACCTGAATCTCATTGTCGAAATGGCCGATATTGCAGACGATCGCCATGTCCTTCATCTGGCGCATGTGATCGACGGTGATGACGTCCTTGTTGCCGGTTGCCGTCACGAAGATGTCGGCGCTCGGCAATGCGTCCTCGATGGTGGCGACGGCGAAGCCGTCCATCGCGGCCTGGAGCGCACAGATCGGATCGATCTCGGTGACGATGACGCGGGCACCCGCGCCCTTGAGCGACTGGGCCGAGCCCTTGCCGACATCGCCATAGCCGCAGACGACGGCGACCTTGCCCGCCATCATGACATCGGTGCCGCGCCTTATCGCATCGACGAGCGATTCACGGCAGCCATATTTGTTGTCGAATTTCGACTTGGTGACGCTGTCATTGACATTGATCGCCGGAAAGGGAAGCTCACCCTTCTTCTGCAGATCGTAGAGACGATGCACGCCGGTCGTCGTCTCTTCCGAGACGCCCTTGATCGAGGCCTTGATCCTGGAGAACCAGCCGGGACTTGCCGCGAGACGCTTCTTGATCTCGGCGATAAGGCATTCCTCTTCTTCATTCTTAGGGTTGGCGATGAGAGAGGGATCCTTCTCTGCCTTGGAGCCCAGGAGAATGAACAGAGTGGCATCGCCGCCATCATCAAGGATCATATTGCAGGGCTCGCCCGGCCAGTCGAAGATGCGGCCGGTATATTCCCAATATTCCTTAAGGCTCTCGCCTTTGAAGGCGAAGACCGGGATGCCGCGCTTGGCGATCGCGGCTGCGGCATGATCCTGGGTCGAGTAGATGTTGCAGGAAGCCCAGCGCACCTCGGCACCGAGCGCCATCAGGGTTTCGATGAGGACTGCGGTCTGGATCGTCATATGGAGCGAGCCCGAAATGCGCGCGCCCTTCAGTGGCTGCTTGCGGCCCAATTCTTCGCGGATCGCCATCAGGCCCGGCATTTCCACTTCGGCCATCTCGATCTCCTTGCGGCCCCAGTCGGCCAGACCGATATCGGCAACATGAAAATCCTTTAAACTCGCCATGACAAATCCCTGCTTCGGTTAATGGAATGGGCCCCTATAGCAGGGGGCCTTCGGCCTGGCAACAAAGATATAAAGAAACCTTTATATCCCGCCGCTAAAACTTCGGAGGGCATTGGGGCCAATCCTGCGAAGCGCGTCTGCGCGAAGCAGGATCATTCCTCGCCGAATTTCTCGGCGATCAGGCTGCCGAGAGCTTCCAGGGCGGCAATGGCCTCGGGGCCCGCTGCCGTCACCTGGATGGAGGATCCAGGCGTGGCTGCCAGCATCATCAGGCCCATGATGGAAGTGCCGGGGACTGTCTGGCTATCCCGGCTGACCAGGATCTCAGCGTCGAACTGTTCGGCGCATTTCACGAATTTGGCCGAGGCCCGGGCGTGCAGACCTCGGCTGTTGAGGATGAGGAAATGACGCGTGTGCCCCGCCATCTATCCGCTCAGGATTTGACTGGCGATATTGATATATTTGCGCCCAGCCTCCTGAGCCTTGACGACTGCGGTCTCAAGCGAGGAATCGCCGCGGATGCGGGCAAGCTTGACCAGCATCGGCAAATTGACGCCGGCCAGCACCTCGACGCGGCCGTTCTCGAGGAGCGAGATGGCGAGATTGCAGGGCGTGCCGCCGAACATGTCGGTCAGAACGATGACGCCTTGTCCGGCATCGGCAGTGTGGATGGCCGCCATGATGTCGGCGCGCCGCTTTTCCAATTCATCATCGGGGCCGATCGATACAGTTACCAGATTTTCCTGCGGACCGACGACATGCTCCAACGCAGAGCGGAATTCTTCCGCCAGCCGCCCATGGGTGACCAGAACAAGTCCGATCATGAATTCAAATGCTCCAAGGCAATATACCTAAGCCATTGGCGCGTGATCAGGAAAAGTGGATACCGGTTTTCCTCACCGTCACACGCTAGATTCAAGATTTTGACCACGATTTTCACTTCAGGTCGACCCGACCTGAAGTGACCGTGGTCGAGGGGCCGCGAATGTGCCGGGAAGTGCTGCCATATGCAATATCAAGCCACATCCTGCCGATTTCGCCGCACTTCACCGCAGGGCGGCGTGGTGAGGGCGGCGCGGATGCGAGCAGCCGCCGTCGCCTGGCCAGGATCAATGCGGATTTCGCGCAAGGCGACACCGGCAATGTTGGTGGTCGCCGCTTCCGGCAGGCGCTCGATCTCAGCCGCCGGCACGAGCCTTACGACAAGCGTGAGCCTTGCCTCCGGCACATGATCCACCGCGACAATCCCCTGCCCCCTGATCTCGAGGAGGCCGGCAATCGGTTTCGGACTCGTTGCGAACAGCGCATCGCCGCGCCGCTCGATCACGGTCTGGTCATCGGAAACGAGCCTGGCGCGGATGAGATCATTGCCGGTGCCGTAACCCGGCTGATCGATGAGCCCGAGAACCAGGTCTGATTTGCCCGATCCCGACGCGCCCAAGATCAGTATGGCGTCATCGCCCAGCGCCACGCAGCTTGCATGCAACAGAATGCTCGCGGCAGACTCAGTCATCTCTGCCGGCCTCCCAATCTTCAGGAAGTGCGGGAATGCGCACGATGAACCTCGCCCCCAATATAGGGCGCTCGCCGCCCGCGGGTGCTTTTCCATAGCGATTCTCGGCCCAGATGCGGCCCTTATGGGCTTCGACGATCTGGCGCGAAATCGACAGTCCGAGACCGGAATTCTTGCCGAAGGAGCCTTCCGGACGATCGGTATAGAAGCGCTCGAAGATGCGCTCGAGATTCTCCGGCGGAATGCCCGGGCCCTCATCCTCGACGCGGAACTCGACATAGTCCTGAATGCGCCGCACGCGGAGGCGTATCGCCGAACCGGCCGGGGTGAAGGAGCGAGCATTGTCGATCAGATTGCGCACTACCTGACCGAGCCGCGTGTCGTGGCCCAGTATGACGAAGGCCTTGTCGCGCTCGATCGCCAAAGGCGGCGACTGCACTTCCAGAGTGATGGCCGCCTGGTGCTCCTTGCGTGTCTCATTGGCGAAGGAGACCAGCGTGTCGAGCACCTCGGCGACATCGATCGGGTTCGCTTCCGAGCGCGCGAGTTCGGCATCGAGCCTCGAGGCGCCGGAAATATCGGTGATCAGGCGATCGAGGCGGCGCACATCGTCCTTCACCACTTCGACGAGGCGGTTCCTCTGCTCCTCGGTCTTGGCGAAAGGCAGCGTCTCGACGGCGCTGCGCAGCGAGGTCAGCGGGTTCTTGAGCTCATGCGAGACGTCGGCGGCAAAGGCCTCGATGGCTTCGATGCGGTTGTAGAGGGCGGTCGTCATGTCGCGCAGCGCACCCGACAAATGGCCGATCTCGTCGCGCCGCTGGGTGAAATCGGGGATTTCGACGCGCTTGTGAACGCCGCGCCGCACCCGCTCGGCTGCCGCTGCCAGCCGCCGGATCGGTTCGGCAATGGTACCGGCGAGGAAGACCGAAAGAAGAATGGTGACCAGCGCCACGAAGCCGAATGTGAACAGCACGATCTTGCGCTCGGCGAGGAGCACATTGTCGATCTCGCCGCCCGACGTCGAGAGGACCAGGGCCCCCAGGACGGCACGAAAGCGCTGGACGGGCACGGCAACCGACACGATGATCTCGCTTTGATCATTGACGCGCACGATTGAAACCGAGGCCCCGTTCAGGGCGGCGAGAATTTCCGGGAACTCCTTGCCGTTGTCGACGCCGTAATCCTTCTGATGCGAATAATCGTTGGTGAACAGCCAGTCGTTGATGCGCTTCCACCAGCGCATCCAGATGCTGTCGGGCTTGGCATCGAAAGGCGGCAGCTCGCGCTGGGTGACCTCGCCCCTGCCATAGAGATAGCGACTGTCGACCACGAGATTGCCGTCGGGATCGATGATGCGGGCGCGAATGGAGGTCGAGGCGAGGAGGCGGCGCAGGATCGGGCCGGCATTTTCCGGATTGATCGGGAAATCCAGGTCGCGGAGCTGCTCTGCATCGGCGCCCGAATCATCCTGCGAATTGATGAGCGCATCGGGATCGATCACGATTGAACCGGTATCGATCGTGGCCGAGCCCGCTACCGCCGCGGCAATGATATTCGCCTGCGGCATCAGACTCTGCACGCGGGCATCGATCAGGCCCTGGCGGAACTGATTGAAATAGAGAATGCCGAGAACGAGGACGATCAGGCCGGCGATGTTGAGAAGAACGATGCGGCTGGTCAGGCTCGCCGGCGCCAGCCGGTGAATCCACCAGACCAGACCGCGCTCACGCTCGACGACCGTCTCCGATGCGGCGGCGTCCTCGATTTCGATCCGGTCGGGTGTTTCGACGCCCGTCACCATTCCGTGCCCAGCCTATCGATCACGCCTCCTTGAAACGATAGCCGACGCCATAAAGCGTCTCGATGCCATCGAAGTCATCGTCGACGAGTTTGAATTTCTTGCGCAGCCGCTTGATGTGGCTGTCGATGGTGCGGTCATCGACATAGACCTGATCATCATAGGCAGCATCCATCAGCGCGTCGCGGCTCTTCACAATGCCGGGGCGCTGGGCCAGCGACTGCAGGATCAGGAATTCGGTCACCGTCAAGGTCACCGGCTTTGTGTCCCAGGTGCACGAGTGACGATCGGGATCCATCGAGAGCTTGCCGCGATCTATCGTTTTGGCGGCCTCCTGCGGGACTACGGTCCCGTCGCGCGGCACCGCCCGGCGCAGAACCGCTTTGACGCGCTCGACCAGCAGGCGTTGCGAGAAAGGCTTCTTGATGAAATCATCCGCGCCCATTTTGAGGCCGAAGAGCTCATCGATCTCATCGTCCTTGGAGGTCAGGAAGATGATCGGCAAATCGGATTTCTGGCGGATGCGGCGCAGAAGCTCCATTCCATCCATGCGCGGCATCTTGATATCGAAGATCGCCATATCGGGCGGCGAATCCTGCAGGCCCTGAAGGGCCGCGGCCCCGTCCGAATATTTCTGGACCTGATAGCCTTCGGCTTCCAGAGTGATTCCAACGGAAGTCAGTATGTTGCGGTCGTCATCGACAAGAGCGATCGTCGGCATGTGGCCCTATTCGTCCGTGGTTAACAATAATGCGGCTCTAGCCATGGAACACGCGCAAAATGTGGCATGCCTGCTAATGGCCCTGAACCCCTCTCTCTTTAGGGAAATCGCCTCTCCATGACAACTCCTGGTCCTCGCACCTTCACCGGCACCGAGGCCCGCCTGCTCCTGAGGCGCGCCAGAACCGCCGCACTCGGGACGATGAATCTTGACCCTGCAGGACCTTATGTTTCGCTCGCCAATATCGCGACCGATCCCTCAGGCCATCCCATCATCTTCATCTCGAAACTGGCCTGGCATAGCCGCAACATCCTGGCCCGGCCGGAAGGCAGTCTCATGGTGAGCGAAATTCCGGTCTCGGGCGACGCCCTGACCGGGCCCCGCGTCACCGTCATGGGACATTTCGAACCGGTGCCGGCAGCGGAGATTGCGCAACGTTATGCGCACCATCATCCGACAGCCCTAGCCTATCTCGACTTTCCGGATTTCTCCTTCTGGCGCCTCATCCCCCAAAAAATCCATGCCGTGGCAGGTTTCGGCCGGATCGAGACCATGGAACCCAATGAGGTGTTCCTGCCAGAAAACATAGTGGCGGCCGTCATGGCGAGCGCGGACAGCGCTATCCTCCATATGAATGCGGATCACGCCGATACGGTCGGGCTGTATGCCGAGCGCCTGCTCGGCGGTGGGCCTGGAGAATGGCAAATCACCAGCATCGATCCCGATGGGGCCCATCTCCAGGAGCGGGAGAGAGTACTGCGGCTGAACTTTGATCGGCCAGCCGAAAAGGGCGATGATCTGCGCCAGGCTTTTGTGTCGCTGGCCCAAAAAGCCCGCAGATTTGATGGTAATACATCGGAAAAATGACATCCGATACCGCGAATTCCTGAGCTAAATCCATCTTTCTGGCTTGTTTCGTGCTATCTTTCCCCCTAGGTTTCCGCATGTTAGACCGAAAATCTGTGGAGGATTGCGTGCACCATATGGGCCATTTCAACGCGAAAGTTCCCCTGATCGTAAAGGAGCCGCGCTCCGTCGCCTTCAATTCGGGTACGGCCCAGCTTTACGAAGAAGCGCTCCGGCGGGGCGAAGGTCGCGTGGCGGATGGCGGTGCGTTGGTGGTCGAGACCGGCAGCCACACCGGCCGTTCGCCCAATGACAAATTCATCCTGCGCAATCAGGCGACCGAGACGGCAATCTGGTGGGACAACAACAAGGCCATTTCGCCGGACCATTTCGCCCTCCTCAAACAGGACATGCTCGCTCATGCCGAGGACAAGCATCTCTATGTGCAGGATCTCAATGGCGGTGCGGATCCGGCGCATCGGCTGCCAGTGCGCGTCATGTGCGAATATGCCTGGCATGCGCTGTTCATCCGCCATCTCTTGATCCGGCCCGCGGCAGCGGAACTCCTGGGCTTCATTCCGCAATTGACGATCATCGATCTGCCGAGCTTCAAGGCCGAGCCGAAGCGTCATGGCGTGCGCTCCGAGACAGTCATCGCGTGTGATCTGACCCACGGCCTGGTGCTGATCGGCGGCACCCAATATGCCGGCGAGATGAAGAAATCCATCTTCACCGCGCTCAATTACCTGCTGCCCGAAAAGGGCGTCATGCCGATGCACTGCTCGGCCAATGTCGACGACAAAGGACGCAGCGCCGTGTTCTTCGGACTGTCGGGCACCGGCAAGACGACACTGTCAGCCGATCCGGCGCGCACACTTATCGGCGATGACGAACATGGCTGGTCCAGTGACGGCATCTTCAATTTCGAAGGCGGCTGCTATGCCAAGGTGATCCGCCTGTCGAAAAAGGCCGAGCCCGACATCTATGCGACGACGCGGCGCTGGGGCACGATCCTCGAAAATGTCGTGATGGATCAAGAGACCCGAAGGCTCGACCTCGATGACGCCTCGCTCACCGAGAACACTCGTTCGGCTTATCCGCTCGATTACATACCCAATGCCAGCGCCACCGGCCGGGCTCAGATCCCGCAGACGATCGTGATGCTGACGGCCGATGCCTTCGGCGTCATGCCGCCGATCGCGCGCCTGACGCCGGCCCAGGCCATGTATCACTTCCTTTCCGGTTATACTGCCAAGGTCGCCGGCACCGAACGCGGTATCGTCGAACCGCAAGCCACCTTCTCCGCCTGTTTCGGCGCCCCTTTCATCCCCCGCCACCCGAGCGTCTACGGCGCGCTGTTGCGCGATCTGATCGCGCGTCACAAGGCGCAATGCTGGCTGGTCAATACCGGATGGACTGGCGGTCCCTATGGCGTGGGCAAGCGCATGCCGATCGCCGTAACGCGCACGCTTCTCGATGCCGCGCTGTCGGGGTCCCTCAACAGCCAGCCCATGCGCCGGGATCCGCATTTCGGTTTCGAAGTGCCGCTCTCGGTTGCGGGCATAGATTCAAGACTTCTGTCGCCGCGCGATACCTGGGGTGACACAGCCGCCTATGACGCACAGGCGCACAGGCTCGTGCAAATGTTCATCAGGAATTTCGCCAAGTTCGAGACCTATGTGGGCGAAGACGTACGCGCCTCGGCACCGGCAATGAGTGCGGCAGCTTAACGCGCCACTCCGCCCTATCATCCTCAACCTGAGGCGCCCGGCCGGGCCTCGAAGGGTCTGTTGCAACAGGCGCACTCTATCCTGATGGATGCTTCGAGGCTCGCTACGCTCCCACCTCAGCATGAGGGGGATTGGAGAAGGTGATTCCATCTAAACTCATCCCGATCTAACCCGCTGGCTCATGAGCGACACAGATCTGAGTCGTCTCGCGCTCGGCAACCGGCTCATCGAAAAGCATGCACAGATGCGGGCCTCGCGCATCCTCGCTCCTGGCGTCGGCGCGCCAGAAGCGGCAGGTGCGGCACGAGCCGAAGGAGGGATCGAGACGGCGGGTGACCTCATCTGCCAGCAATAGGGCGAGTCCCTTGTCCATGCGCCGGCGCGTCTTGCCGCCGAGCGCTTGGCAGCGCTCAGCCAGGCCCAGCCACGGATCCTTGGCCATCATGTCCCGGCCGGCTTCAGTAAGGCTCAGAACGATGGAGCGTTTCTCACCGGGCCGCTCCATTTTCTCGATCAGCTTCTTGCGCTCGAGCGCCTTCACCGTTTGCGAGATCGTGCCCTTGGTGGCGCCGAGATAGCGGGTGAGGGCGCCTGGGGAATTGGAGAAGCGATTGGCCCGCGCCAGGAAGCGCAGCGCTTCCCATTGGGCAGGGTTCAGCCCGCCGCCGAATTCGGAAGCACGCATCAGCCGCGACAGACGCTCAAGCGACTGAACAATCTCCCTGCCGGCCGCTGCGGTCTTTGCCATGACTGCGCCCTCGCCCCCGCAACTTTGACACGCGCCCCAAGGACCTGCAACGAAGAGCTTCAATCAGGCCATCATGACGACACGATTAATCATCAGAACAATCCGCAGTTAGAGTGGGATTTGGCGAAAATCATGAGCTTTTTCGCATCCCCGTCCAGGACGCGGCGTTTAGCCAGGGTTAATGACCTTGAGCTGATCCTGTCGTAACGGATCACTTTAAGGCAACGATCGGCGATGGGATTTACCGGCAGGGGTCAGAGGCAGCGCGGCCGCAAGCAGGAGCGCCGGGAACCTTCGCTTTTTGGCGGTCGCAAAGGCGGCAGAAACAGCCTCCCGCCGAGCCGTTCGCCCAGACACCGCCGGCGATCCGGCTTCCGCCTCGTAACTCTTTTCCTGACCCTCGTATTCTGGGGCATCTTTGCCGGTGCGGCGGGTTTCGGCTATCTGTGGCTGAGCCTCGATCAGAAGGGTCTGTTCCAAGTCCCGGCCCGCGAGCCCGGAATCATGGTCCTCGCGGCAGATGGAACGGTGCTTGCCGAGCGCGGCGCGTTTTACGGCGATGATGTCCGCATCGCCGACCTGCCGGCCTATGTGCCACAAGCCATCATCGCTATAGAGGACCGCCGCTTCCGCTCGCATTTCGGTGTCGATCCCATGGGTCTCATCCGAGCCATGGTGGAGAATCTGCGCGCCGGGCGCGTGGTGCAGGGTGGCTCGACGCTCACCCAGCAGCTCGCTAAGAATCTGTTCCTCCAGCCCGACCGGACGATGGCCCGCAAAGCCCAGGAGGCCGTGCTCGCCATCTGGCTTGAGACGAAGTTCAGCAAGGATGAGATCCTGCAGCTTTACATGAACCGCGTCTATTTCGGCGGCGGCGCCGTCGGCATCGAGAAGGCGGCGCAGAAATATTTTGGCAAATCGGCGCGTGACGTGACGCTGGCGGAAGCCGCCATACTTGCGGCCGTGCTGAAGGCGCCGACCAACTACAATCCCGTCACCAATCCCGATGCCGCCAACAAGCGGGCAGGCGAAGTGCTGAACGACATGGTCGATATGGGCTTCATCGATGCGGGAGAAGCGCAAATGGCGCTGACGGCACCGGCGACGGTAAGGGCCGCCGACTATGTGCCGGCGACCCAGTATATTGTCGACTATGTCAGCGAGATCCTGCCGCAGCTGGCGCAGAATTATGATCAGTCGATCGTGGTTGAGACGACGATCAATCCCCAGATCCAGCAGCTCGCCGAGCGCTCGCTGCGCCGAAGGCTTAATCAGGACGGCGCCAAATTCAACGTCTCGCAGGCATCCTTCGTCATGCTCGATCCCGCCGGCGCCGTCATCGCGATGGTGGGCGGCAAGTCCTATGTGAAGAGCCAGTTCAACCGGGTGACCAAGGCAAAGCGCCAGCCGGGATCGGCCTTCAAGCCCTTCGTCTATCTGACCGCTATCGAACAGGGCTATGGCCCCGATTCGGTCGAGGTCGACGAGCCGGTGCGGATCGGCGACTGGCAACCCGATAACTATGGCGACAAATATATAGGGCCCGTCACACTCACCAAGGCGCTCGCTTTGTCGATCAATACGGTCGCCGTCAAGCTTGCCTTCAATGTGTCGCCCGCCGCCGTCATCGCCACCGCGCATCGCCTTGGCATCACTTCCGATCTTGCCGACAATGCCTCGATCGCGCTCGGCACGTCGGAAGTGACTCTGCTCGAACTTGTTTCTGCCTTCACGCCTTTCGCCAATGGCGGCGCCCCGGTCGAGCCCTATATCGTCTCGCGCATCAGCACGCGCGACGGAAGGCTTATCTATCAACGGGGCGGCGATGGGCTGGGCCAGGTCATTTCGAATTACGATCTCGGTGCCATGAGCCGGATGATGCGGGCGGTGGTGCCGCAAGGAACCGGCCGCAGCGCCCAGTTCGGCGATTTCGAAATCGCCGGCAAAACCGGCACCAGCCAGGACTACCGGGATGCCTGGTTCATCGGCTACACCGCGCATTATATCGCCGGCGTGTGGGCCGGAAATGACGACAATTCACCGACCAAGAAGATGACGGGCGGATCGATCCCCGCCGCCATCTGGAAGGACGTCATGGAGCCGGTGCATGCCGGTCTCGCCAACCTGCCGCTGCCGGGTGACAATAATCCTTATGATGACGGCACGGGCAATGCGATGGCCGCCTATTCCGAAACCTATCCGGATGCCGGCACTGATGAAGAATATCTGCCGCGCCAGCGCAAGCACCGCGGCTTCTTCGAAAGCCTGTTCGGCTCTTCATCGAATGATGAAGATGAAGTGCCGCAGCAGAGGGACGGCGGATCTCAGGCCCAGAAACTGAGAGAGCGCGGCAACAACAGGTAGACTGCTCCAATTCTCCCTCCCTTATGCCCACCGGCCAGATTGACATTGTGGGCTAAAGCATGGGATTTCGGAAATATCAGGATCGGCAGCGGGCTGCCCGGTAGAGGCAAATCCCAGGCGATCCTGATGGGCTTTGACCCCCCCTTATTCACCGGTGAATAATCGGATTATCTCATTGTCCGGCCAGCGGAAAACATCGTTCGGCATTTTCCAGAAAGGGATACCTCTTTTTTGCAGAATTCCCTGTTATTCGCACCTGTTGGTCGGGCCGCCGATGGTGCGCGGGATTAAAAATCACTATTTTAATGCCTTCGCGGTCTCTCGACGCGGATCGACGAAGTCATCGAAATAGGGATCGGTAGCGGGATACGGGATCACCTAATTGCCGCATAGGCGTGCAGTTCGGCGCCATGTTTCTTGAGCCAGGTCTTGGCGCGCGAAGCCTCAGAGCAATGCGACAGCACCAGCCGCCAGAAGCCGCGCCCGTGATTCATATGCCTGAGATGCGCCACTTCATGGGCCGCGACATAATCGAGCACGAAGGGCGGCGCCAGAACCAGCCGCCAGGAATAGGATAAAATGCCGTCCGACGTGCACGAGCCCCATCGGCTCTTTTGATCGCGCACCGAAAGACGGTGGAAGCTGACGCCCATAGCCTGCGCATAGAATTCGCTTGCCTTGACGAGATCGCGCTTCGCTTCCACCTTCAGCCAGTCGATGAGGCGGCGCTGAAGATGGGCCAGATCGCCCGCGACAATGACGGCATTTTCGCTCAGCGTTATCGTGCCGCGCCGGCTCCCGGCATGCCGGATCTGGCGCAATTCGCCGCGAATGAGAATTTCGGTGCCGGCCCGCAAGGGCCGCGCCGCCGGCTCAACGGTCAGGCGCTCAATGATCCAACGCGACGATTTCTTTGCGAATTCGAGAGCTTCGTTGCGCCCGACACGCGGCGGCAGAGTGATGACGACGCCGGAACGGTCGCGCGACAATCGCATGATGAGGCGCCTTGCCTTCGCATGGCGCCTGAAGCTGACCGCGATCGGCCGGCCTTCGATCGCGAGCTGTGCCGGTTCAAGGCTCTTGCGGCGCTTCACCAGTCCAAGGGTTTCGAGGAACCGGCTCAAGGCGCCTCACGCTTGCTTGTGCATGAAGTCGATGATGCGCGGAACCGCATCGGCACGGAAGCGCGAACCGTTGAAGACGCCATAATGGCCGACGCCCTTCTGCAGGAGATGAAGTTTCTTCCCCGCCGCAAGCGAAGAGCACAGATCATGCGCAGCCTCGGTCTGGCCGACGCCCGAAATGTCGTCGCGTTCGCCTTCGATGGTCATGAGCGCCGTTCGTCTGATGGCGCCGGGATCGACCTTCTCGCCGCGATGCAGGAAAATGCCGCGCGGCAGTTCGTGATTGACGAACACCTTCTCAACCGTCTGCAGATAGAATTCGGCGGTCAGGTCCATCACCGACATATACTCGTCATAGAAATCGGTGTGCTTCTCGGCCGCATCGCCATCGCCCTCGACCAGATGCCAGAACAATTCGCGATGAGCATCCATATGG
>VAZZ01000233.1 GCA_005884715.1 Alphaproteobacteria bacterium
ATGACCGCCGTCCTCCGGACGCACACCACGGGCGAGACGACCGGTTCGATGAAGGTGCTGGTCGAAGCGGCGGGGGACCGCATTCTCGGGTTCACCATGCTTGGCGCCGAGGCGGGGGAGGTGATGGCTGCGGTGCAGACGGCGATCCTCGGCGGGCTGCCGTACACGCTGTTCCGTGACGCCATTCTCACGCATCCGACGATGGCAGAGGGACTCAATGCACTGTTCGCCACCGTCCCAGCTGCGGAGCGCTGAGGCCGCCGGCGCTAGTAGAACGGAGGGAGGGTGACGCCATTCGATAAACACGTTTCGGTCGTTGGTTCAAGGCGCATTGCTACTACTGGGCTGGGCTTCGACGAAGTGTTCGACATCTTGCTTAACGCGGCGGACGTCGCCCGCTCAAACCTCGCTGCCCCATGGGCATCGAGTACACGAAAGGATTCGACCATGAACGAGACGCAGGACGTGGATGCTCTCAATGAGGGCTTGCAGGGTGAGTACTTCGGCATCACGGCCTACGATGCCGCTCTGGGAACCGGACTCCTCTCCGCGAAAGTCGCCACGGTCGCCAAGGGGTTCCAGGCCGACCACCGCGCGCATGCGCAAGCGATCAGGGAAGCCATCGAACGGCTTCGTGGGCGGGCGAGTGCCCCGAAAACGTGGAAGGAGTACGCGGCAATGTATCCGCCACCGAAGCTGGCGAACGAGGCCGATGTCTTGCGCTACGCGGCATCGCTGGAGCGCAGCGCGGCGGTCGCCGACACGAAAATGGTGGCCAAACTCCATGATCCGGCTTTGCGAACGCTTTTCGCAAGGATCGGCGGTGTCGAGGCCATGCACTGGGCGCTGCTTCTTTCTACCCTCGGGGAAGCGCCGATTCCGGACAGTTTCCTCCCGGTTGACTGAACACGACTGGCCGCGTCGCTGGTCATACGGCGACGCGTAAGATCGCCCGATGGAGCCATTTGCGTCTGAGCCGCCCTCCATGCGGGCGATCCGAAAGCACGCTCGAAGGAAGAATGGAAGAGCCAACATCATGAGACGCCGTAGAACTGTCGTCCTGAGCACCGTCGGTTTGTTGGCGGTGGTCTCAGTAGCCGCTCAAGGATATCCCGCCACACAAGACGATCGATATCATCAAGGAAAGGACCGACCCATGAAGATCCTCGTCACCGGCGGTACCGGAACAGTCGGCTCGCAAGTTGTCTCCGAACTGCTCAAACGCAACGCCCAGGTCAGCGCCCTCACCCGCCGCCCCGACGCCAAGCTACCGCCCGGCGTCCAGGCAGTTCGCGGCGACCTCGGCGACGTGCAAACCATTCGCACCGCTTTCAAAGCCTTCGACGGCCTGTTCCTGCTCAATATGGTTGGCCCCGGCGAAGCCAACGAAGGCATCCTCGGCGTGGACGGCGCCCGTCTGGGCGGCATCAAGCGCCTGGTCTATCTCTCCGTCCACAAGGCCGATGAAGCCCCCCACCTCCCGCACTTTGGCTGCAAACTCGGCGTCGAGGCGGCCGTCAAGGCCTCCGGCGCCCAGTGGACCATCCTCCGCCCCAACAACTTCTACCAGAACGATTTCTGGTTCAAGGATGTCATCAAGCAGGGGATCTATCCCCAGCCCCTCGGCGATGTCGGTCTCTCCCGCGTCGATGTCCGCGACATCGCCGAAGCCGCCGCCATCGCCCTCGTCGATGGCCGCCACTCCGGCCAGACCTACAACCTCGTCGGCCCCGACATCCTCACCGGCGCGCGCACCGCCCAGATCTGGAGCGCCGCTCTAGGCAAACCGGTGAGCTACGCCGGCCACAGCAACATGGACGAATGGGAACGCCAGGCCGCCCAGATGCTCCCGCCCCTCATGGCCTTCGACTTCCGCCTCATGTACGAATTCATCCAGACATCCGGCCTGAAAGCGACCCCCGCCGACATCGACCGCCAAACCCAACTCCTCGGCCACCCCCCACGCAAATTCGAAGACTTCGTCAACGAAGCCAAAGTCGCATTCTGACATTCAGGCGTCATTGGATATGATGCCCGGCGTGGTTGCCCGCGCCCGCGCCATCGTCTCCATTCTGATGCTCGCACTGTGCGTCGCGACACTAGCGCTCTGGCTGGCAAGCTACGGCGTCTCGCTGTCGATTTACATATCGCACAACGGGCTTGATCGCCCCTACGACCACGGGTACTTGATGGTGTGGGTCTGA
>VAZZ01000234.1 GCA_005884715.1 Alphaproteobacteria bacterium
CCGAGGCTTCAGCCCGATCGCAAGCCGTTACTTCTTGGAAGGGGCGCTGATCGACCATTGATGGCCGAACGGATCTTTCAGCAAGCCCCAGCGGTCGCCCCAGAACTGATCCCCGAGCGGCATGGCGACCGTGGCGCCGGCTTTGACGGCGCGATCCCACCATTTGTCCGGATCATCGACGCGCAGGGCGATCATGATCCCGGCGGGGCTGGTGATCGGCGTGCCATGTTCGGGAAAGGCATCCATGAGAAACAGGTCATGGCCGTTCACCTTGAGATGCGCATGCATCAGCCGCTTGCCGTCTTCGGCATCGTGGCGCGCGATCTCCTCGGCGACAAAGGCCTTCTTGTAGAAGTCGATCGCGGCCTTGGCGTTGTCATTGATCGTCATATGCGGGATGAGGCTCGTGTCATACGGCATGGCAAACTCCCTGAATGAAACTAAAGTCCGGCGCGCCGTCCCGGTAACCTTGTCTTGAGCTTACGTGACCAGAACAATGTTGCAAAACCATGTCGGCGGTCAGCCCGTTACTTGCCCGATCTCGCGCGCGAACGCGATGGCGCACAACTTGCCGTCCGCTTCGTCATCATGGCCGATCACGCCGCTCTCGCCCTTGAGACCGCAAGCGACCGCAAGATCGACCATGGCGCGGATGAGGTCGAGATCTTCCTTATTGGCCGCGGCGGAGCGGGCAAAATAGCCCGATTTCTGCACCAGCGTCCGCTCGGCGCCGATGAGCTTGGCAAAGCGTTTCGAGAACCAGTCACCGACATTGATCTTGTCGATTTTCACATGGCCGAAGGCATCGCGCTCGATGGTCTCACCACGCGATTCCATCTCGCGCACCAGATCGGCGACGCCCGCGCCTTCGCTGAGGAAGATGGCAACCGATCCTTTCGCCTGCATCACTGCCTTCAGTCTGCGCGCCTCCGCCTCGAGATCGATCGGGAGTTCTGGGACATAGAGGGCGTCGATATCCTTCTGAACGACATCGAAATGCGGCAATGCATCACGCTTGGCAAGGCGCCGGCGATAAGTTCGCGCGGTCGCCGCGGCGAGCCAGCCCGAATGGCGCCCCATGATCTCATGAATGACCAATGCGCGAGCCGCCGTGGTTCGTTCATTGACGACGTTCTCGAAGAAGATCGCGCCCTGTTCGGCGGCGGTTACCGCGCCCAGCGACTGGCGGATCGGCACGATGTCATTGTCGATCGTCTTGGGAAGACCGACCACCGTCAGATTGTGACCGATCGAGGCGAGAAAGCGTGCCAGATCGCCAGCCGTCGTATTGGTGTCATCACCGCCGATCGTGTGCAGGATCGTCACGCCGTCCTTCACCAATTGCGTGGCGGCGACCTGCAGCGGATCCTCGCCCTCTTTGATCAATCCCCGCTTCACGCAATCGGCGGCATTGGTGAGTTTCACCCGGCTGTTGCCGATCGGGCTTCCGCCATGCGCATGCAGCATATGCGCGTTCTTGCGGATCTGGGCCGTCACCGCCAAACTGTTTCCGGTAAGGAGACCCTGATAGCCGTAACGATAGCCGATGATCTCCGCATTAGGCGCAACCTTGCTGTAGCGTTCGATCAAGCCGCCGACGGCCGAGGAGAGACACGGCGCCAGACCGCCGGCAGTCAGCATCGCGACTTTGACCATAGAAACAGTTCCCTCGTGCAGATAGAGCTATTTCTTAGTGGTGGCAGTTCATAGTCAAAGGATCAAGAGGCCTTCACATAGCCCTGCGCCTCGACGATCCGTCCATCGCGCACCCGCATGAGATTGACGCCGCGCACCGAGCTCGCGTGATCGGCGCCCCAGACCAGCCGCCAGCGGATCTCGCCCCGATCACCGCGCGCGATAATGCTTTCCGGCTCGAAATGGGCTCCTTGCATGGTCGCGATCTCTGTCCAGACGGCAATGCAGTCCGCCTTGCCCTTATGGCGGGAGCCATCCGGCGCCGGCTGGGTATTTTCGATCACGCAGTCCTCAGCCACCAGGTCCTGCAGGGCCGCCGGATCATGGGTGAGGAGGAAGACCTCGTTGAAGCGCCGCAGGATCGCCTCGGTTCGGATGCTTTCGGCGTCATGGAAGCTTCCGAAGAACACCCCATCCGCGCGCGGTGCCAAGCCCTCGGCCTCGAGCGCCGCCGCGACTTCCGGACGCTCGCCGACACGTTTCATGAAAGCTTCGAGAATGGGCCAGCGCTTCAGATCGACGCCGTTCCATTGCGACCAGTTGAGGCAAACGAAAAGATAAGCGTCGGCCACGCCGAAGCTGTTGCCGGTGAGATACTCCCCCTTGAAGCGAGTGGCGATCCAGTCGAGCCGAGACGCGACATGCCTGTAAAGGGCATCCTTCACCGGGGCATAGGCCGGCATCATCAGCTGCGCCATGGGCTTGTGGATCTCGGTCGCGATGAAATTGAGCAGCGACTGGACGAGCCGCCGGCTCCGAGCATCCTCAGGCATCATACCGGCCTCAGGCTTAAGACTGGCCAGATACTGAACGATCGCCGTGCCTTCGATCATGATCTCGCCGTCGTCGAGCACTAGCGCCGGCACATAGCCATTCGGGTTGATGGCGAGATAGTCCTTACCATCGCTGGTGCGATGGGTGCCACGGTCGACCCGGATGATTTCCACATCCAGTCCAAGCTCGCGGCTGATAATATGCGGGGACAAAGAACAGGCTGCCTGATGGGTATAGAGCTTCATGTCAATCTCCTTTCCTTTCTATACTGTTTCGCATATATATTAAGAACCATCAATCTTTTTATTCAAAGCAGTACATTATTATGCCGAAACGTGGACGCCCCATCGAATACGATCCCAGCATCGCGCTCGAACGCGCGCGCGACGTCTTCTGGGCAACCGGATTTGCGGCGAGCTCGCTCGATACCCTGAGCAAGGCCACGAAGATGAACCGGCCGAGCCTGTTCGGCGCCTTCGGCGACAAGGAAGCGCTTTATATCGCCACGCTCGAGCGGTACCGCGACGACAGTGTCATTACCCTCAAAGAGAAACTGAGCGGCGCCAAACCGCTGCACAAGGAACTCGCCAGTGTCTATGCGGCAGCGATCGACCTATATCTCGCATCAAAGGATGCAGCGCGCGGGTGTTTCCTCATCGGTACGGCTGCCGTCGAAGCGGTTCGGCGTCCGCAGGTCCGGCACGTTCTCGCCGATAGCCTCACCGCATTCAACGCCATTATAGAGGTGCGCATGCGCAAAGCCGTCGATAAGGGCGAACTCGTTAAGGGCACCGATGTCGCAGCAATGGCGTCGATCGCTTCGGCAGTCCTGCATTCACTGGCAGTCAGAGCGCGTGCCGGCGATCCGCGCAACGCGCTCGAAAAACTGGCCAGGACCGCCGTTGATCTTATTTGTTCTTGAAGGAAAGCCGCATCAAGGGCCGCCGCGGCGAACGCCGCGCCACTTCCTTGAAGCCGAGTTCCTGGAACACCGAAACGATGCCTACAAAGCCCTCGCCCCACATCAGCGGCTTGTCGGTATCGATCGGACATACGTCGAGAGCGGCCGCTTTCTTCTTTTTCGCATAATCAATGGCAGCCTTGGCGAGGTCGGTCATGAGGCCGCGCTTCCTGTGACCGGGGCGGACATAGAAACAGGTAATCGCATAATGCTTCGAAGCTTTTTCGCCCGGCTCGAGCGCAGAAGCCTTCGCCTTCTCGAAACGAATGACATCGGTGCGCGGTGAGACAGCGACCCAACCGATCGCGAGCCCCTTCTCATAGAGCAGCAGACCGGGCACCGGTCCTTTCTGGACACAGGATTTGAATGCGCCCTTCCGCCTCTCCTTGCTCATGGCCTGGAAATCGCTCGCGGTAAGCCTCGGCCACATGCACCAGCAGCCGGAATTGGCGCCCTTTTCCGGCCCGAACAGATCCTCGACATCGGCCCAGCGCGTCGGCGTCAGCGGATGGACGATGAATTTTGGCACCTTCTCCTTGATTGCCTTGCTCATGCTCCTGATAAATATCCCGTCTGCACAAATTTGTCCGTTGCCGGATTTGCATGCCTAACGCTTGAGCTAATGCCTTATAATTAGGCAAGGGAATCACATGCGCCGGCCCTCCATGCAAGTCAGGCCATTGATTTCACTTATAGTTTAGTCTCAACGCCAATTGGCATGCGCCCTGCAAAAAGGGTGCTTCATAGAACAGGGGTGTGCATGAAAAAGATCGAGGCCATCATCAAGCCATTCAAGCTCGACGAAGTGAAAGAGGCCCTGCAGGAGGTCGGCCTGCAAGGCATCACCGTCACCGAAGCCAAGGGTTTCGGCCGGCAGAAAGGCCATACCGAACTCTATCGCGGTGCCGAATATGTCGTCGACTTCCTGCCCAAGGTGAAGATCGAGATCGTCCTCGCCGATGAACTTGTCGACAAGGCCGTCGAGGCCATCCAGAACGCGGCGCGCACCGGACGCATAGGTGACGGCAAGATCTTCATTTCCACCATCGATCAGGCGATCCGCATCCGTACCGGCGAGTCCGGCACGGACGCGCTCTGATCAATCAACCAACCCAGTCAACCAGAGGGATAATCAAAAAATGGCCAGGCCAAAAGACGCCGACGCGGTGATGAAGCTGATCAAGGAGAAGGACGTGAAATATGTCGATCTCCGCTTCACCGATCCGCGCGGCAAGATGCAGCATCTGACGATGGATGTATCGCAGATGGATGAGGACGCGTTCGCCGAAGGATTGATGTTCGACGGCTCGTCGATCGCTGGCTGGAAGGCGATCAATGAGTCCGACATGGTGCTGATGCCGGATCCGGCGTCGGCTCATATGGACCCCTTCTACGCGCAGACGACGCTGGCGATCTTCTGCGATATTCTTGAGCCCTCGACGGGAGAAGGCTATGCGCGCGATCCGCGTATGATCGCCAAGCGCGCCGAAGCCTATCTCAAGCAGACCAAGGCCGGCGACACGATCTATGTCGGTCCGGAAGCCGAATTCTTCATCTTCGATGATGTGCGCTTTGACTCATCGCCATACAATACCGGCTTCAAGCTCGACTCGATCGAACTGCCGAGTAATACCGACCGGGAATATGAGACCGGCAATCTCGGCCACCGCATGCGCACAAAAGGCGGCTATTTCCCGATGAATCCGCAGGATTCGGCACAGGACATGCGCTCCGAGATGCTCTCGGTGATGGCTCAGATGGGCGTCACCGTCGAGAAGCATCACCATGAGGTCGCCGCGGCCCAGCACGAGCTCGGCATGAAGTTCTCGACGCTGGTCACCATGGCCGACCAGATGCAGATCTACAAATATGTGATCCACAATGTGGCGCACGCCTATGGCAAGACCGCGACCTTCATGCCGAAGCCGGTCTTCGGCGACAATGGTTCGGGCATGCATTGTCACTTCTCGATCTGGAAGGAAGGCAAGCCGCAGATGGCCGGCAACCAGTATGCCGACCTGTCGGAACTATGCCTGTTTTTCATCGGCGGCGTCATCAAGCATGCCAAGGCCTGCAACGCCTTCACCAACCCATCGACCAACTCCTACAAGCGGCTGGTGCCCGGCTATGAGGCGCCGGTGCTGCTCGCCTATTCGTCGCGCAACCGCTCGGCCTCCTGCCGCATCCCGCATACGTCGAACCCCAAGGCGAAGCGCGTCGAAGTGCGCTTCCCGGATCCGGCGGCCAATCCCTATCTGGCGTTCTCGGCCCTGTTGATGGCAGGCCTCGACGGTGTGGTGAACAAGATCCATCCGGGCGATGCCATGGACAAGAATCTCTATGACCTGCCGCCAGCCGAGCTCAAGGGCATCCCGACGGTATGCGGGTCACTGCGCGAAGCGCTCACCTCGCTCGACAAGGACCGCGAGTTCCTGAAGAAGGGCGGCGTGTTTACGGACGACCAGCTCGATAGCTATGTCGAGCTCAAGATGGAAGAGAACATGCGCTATGAAATGATGCCGCACCCGATCGAATACGACATGTATTACAGCTGCTGAGTTTACTACCCCCTGGGAAACTGACGGCCGGATGGAAACATCCGGCCTTTTCTTTCTCTCCTTCTCCCTGGGGGAGAAGGATGTCTGCGCGAAGCGCAGACAGGATGAGGGGATACGCTCTTTCGGGATAGACCTTATCCCCTCACCCTGCCATTGCCACGCAATGGCTTCCCTCTCCCCCTGGGAGATGGAATTTAACCACCGAACTTCTCATGCCGATGGACCTCACGGCCGCCGAGCAAAGTCAGCATGACCTGAGTATCGGCGATCTCATAAGCATCGATCGCAAAGAGATCGCGGTCGAGGATGATAAGGTCGGCGAACTTGCCCAATTCAAGAGAGCCGGTATCGGCCGAACGCCAGGCGGCGGCCGCGGCATTGACCGTATAGCCCTTGACGCATTCATCGAGCGTCATGCGCTCCTCCGGCAGGAAGGCCGGGTGATCCCTGCCCTTGGCCGGCGGCTGGCGGGTGATCGCCGTCTGCATGATGTGGAAGGGATTGAGGGTCGAGACTCCCCAGTCGCTCGACAAAGCGCAAGTCGCACCCGCATCGATGAGCGAGCGGAAGGGATAGATCCAGCGGGCCATGCGAGGACCTGCGATCGGGATGGCCACATCGGTTACCGAAGGCTCGTTCCTGGCCCAGAGGGGCTGGATATTGGGCATGATGCCGAGCCTGGCGAAGCGCGCAATATCATCGGGATCAATGCATTGCACATGTGCCAGCTGATGCAGGCTTGGCCAGGCGCCATTCACGTCACGCGCGGCTTCCAGCCCATCGAGCGCCGTCCGCACAGCCTTGTCGCCGATCACATGGCAATGGATCTGGAAGCGCGCCGCATCGAAGGCAACGAAGAGCTCGCGCAAATGGTTCTCGCCGAACATCACCGGCGCATTGCCGCCCTCAGCGTCATGATAATCCTCGAGCATCGCGGCGGTGCGGTTCTCGAGCACGCCATCGAGAAAGAATTTCGCCGAATGCACTTTCAGCATGGGCGTAGCGAAATCGCGGCGGAAACTTTCGATGCGGGTGAGCGCTGCCTCCACCGTATCGGAAGGTTCGACCAATGCCGTCGATGCAACGCGTACAGTGAGGCCGGTCGATTTCTCAACTGCGCGATAGACGCGCAAATGGCGCTCGGTGACAAGCGCATCGAGCACGCCTGTGAAACCATTGCGGTTGCACAAGGCCTGGCCGAAGCGCACGCCTGCTTCCCAGTCAGAGTCTGGCGTCTGCGGCATGCGCTCGCGCGCCCAATCGATGGCGAGTTCATGCAGCATGCCGGTCGGAGCGCCGGATTTGTCGCGAGCGAAGCGGCCATTCTCGGGATCCTTGACACTCTTATCGAGCCCG
>VAZZ01000235.1 GCA_005884715.1 Alphaproteobacteria bacterium
ATACCAGCCATGACCCTTGACCCAGTCGCGCTTCGGATGGGCACGTGCAAACTCGCCAAGGGCTTCCTGCAGCGCCGTAATGGTGCGCAAGCCGGCGAGATCGACATCAAGCGCATGACGAGTGCCCGAGTCCTGCAAATGAATATGGGTGTCCTGGAAGCCCGGCAGCACAAGCCTCCCGCCAGCATCGACAATTTTAGTTTTCTTATCCGCCAGCGCCTCGATCTCGGATATGGACCCCAGCGCTGTGACCCGGCCTTGATGTGAGGCCACCGCCTGAACTTGCGGCTTCAGCGGATCCATGGTTCTGATATCGGCATTGATGACAATGAGATCAGGCGTCATTCACTCTCCTGTCATTCAAGCCGCGCCGGAAAGCCAGGCGCGCGCAAATCGGTGTCCAGCGCATCCTCGAGCAGCTTGACGATCATGGTCGATTGCGCGCTGCCGCCATAGGCCTCC
>VAZZ01000237.1 GCA_005884715.1 Alphaproteobacteria bacterium
TTCTGGCCCTGATCGCCGAGGTCAAAGTTCCCGTGATCGCCATCGACATGCCCTCGGGCATCGATGGCGCGACGGGGCAGGCGCGGCCGCAATCCTTTCAGGCGGCATTGACGGTCACTTTCTTTCGCAAGAAGCCGGGACATGTCCTCATGCCGGGCCGGACACAGTGCGGCGAGGTGATCGTCGCCGATATCGGCATTCCGGTTTCCGTCCTCGACACCATCGCGCCCGATCTGCGCGAGAATTCAGCGCCTCTCCTGCCGGCGGCAAGTGCGGAACAGCACAAATATCAGCGCGGCCACGCCGTGGTGGTATCTGGCACTGCCCATCAGACGGGCGCTGCCCGTCTGGCGGCGCTTTCCGCCTTGCGGGTGGGTGCGGGGCTCGTCACTATCGCGTCTCCACGGGCCGCCATGGCGGTGCATGAGGCACATCTGACCGCGATCATGCTGGCGGAGACCGATGACGCTTTGGCGCTCGGACGGCTTCTGGCCGACCGCCGCAAGAACGCGATATGCATCGGACCAGCGGCGGGTGTGGGATCGGCCACAAGGGCCAAAGTCCGGGCATGTCTGGCGAGTGGCGCATCCGTGGTTCTCGATGCTGACGCCATGACCTCCTTCGCCGAAGTCCCGGACGAACTCTTTGCCGCCATTGCCGAATATCCTGAAAGGATCGTCGTCATGACGCCGCACAAAGGCGAGTTCGCCCGTCTTTTCAGCGATTTGAGCGAATCGGCGGATTCAAAATGTGAGAAAGCCATAAAGGCCGCCCGCCGATCTGGCGCCGTCATCTTGCTGAAAGGGCCGGACAGCGTCGCCGCGAGCCCCGATGGCAGGGCCGTGGTCAACACCAATGCGCCGCCTAATCTTGCAACGGCGGGATCGGGCGACGTGCTGGCCGGACTGGTGACGGGTCTCCTGGCCCAGGGACTGCCGGGGCACGATGCGGCTGCGGCGGCCATGTGGCTCCATGGCGAAGCTGCCCGGAAATTCGGGGGCTTCGGACTGATTGCCGAGGATTTATCCAACCTTATTTGTAGTGGCATCGCCCAAAACCCTCTGCTATAGACCCCGCCCATTGCAACGGGCCCGAGCCTCGGCGCGCGGGCGTGGTGAAATTGGCAGACACGCAGGATTTAGGTTCCTGTGGGGCAACCCGTGGGGGTTCAAGTCCCTCCGCCCGCACCAACTCATAGAGATTGAGCAGGGAACATGCAGGTCACCGAAACACTGAGCTCCGGTTTGAAGCGCGAATTCAAGGTTGTCGTCGCCGCGCAGGAACTCGACAACGAACTCAACAAGCGGCTGAAGGAGCTCGCCGGCAAGGCCAATATCAAGGGCTTCCGCCCCGGCAAGGTCCCGGTGCCGCATCTGAAGCGCGTCTACGGCAAGTCAGTGATGGCCGAGGTCGTCCAGAAACAGCTCGATGATGCGAGCAAGAAAGTCCTTGAGGAGCGCAACCTGAAGCCCGCTTATCAGCCGGAAGTGAAGCTTCCCGAAGACCAGGCGGAAGTGGAGCGCATTTTCGACGGCAAGGGCGACCTTTCCTACACCATGTCGCTCGAAGTGATTCCGACCTTCGAACTCAAGGACACGACCGGCCTCACGCTTGCCCGTCACGTGATTGATGTGACCGACGCGCATATCGACGAAGCGCTCGCCCGCCTCGCCGGCCAGTACAAGGACTGGCAGGCCAAGGATGGCAAGGCCAAGAAGGGCGACCGGGTCACCATGTCCTTCACCGGCAAGATCGACGGCCAGGCCTTCGATGGCGGTACGGCCGAGAATGTGCCGCTGGAGATCGGTTCCGGCCAGTTCATCCCGGGCTTCGAAGACCAGCTCGAAGGCGCCAAGGCCGGCGATGATCTCCTCGTCAAGGTCACCTTCCCGGAATCCTATGGCGTCGCCACTCTGGCCGGCAAACCCGCCGAATTTGAAGTCAAGGTCACAGGTGTCGAAGCGCCCAAGGAGACGGTGATCGATGATGAATTCGCCAAGAAGCTGGGTCTCGAGAGTCTGGACAAGCTGAAAGAGACCGTGCGCGATCGGATGAGCCAGGAATTCGCTCAGATGACCCGGCTCAAGCTCAAGCGCGACGTGCTCGATGCGCTCGATGAGGCCTACAGCTTCGAGCTCCCGGAAAAGCTCGTCGATGCCGAGTTCAACGGCATCTGGAACGCGCTCGATGCCGAGATGAAGCGCTCCGGCAAGAACTTCGCCGATGAGAACACCACCGAGGAGGATGCCCGCAAGGAATACCGCGCCATTGCCGAACGCCGTGTGCGCTTAGGCCTGGTACTTGGCACGCTGGGCGAGAGGGAAGGCGTCAGCGTCAGCGAAGATGAATTGCAGCGCGCCCTTGTCGACCGTGCCCGCCAGTTCCCCGGCCAGGAACGCAAGGTGTTCGACTATTACCGCAAGAACACCAATGCGCTGCTTGAATTGCGCGGCCCGATCTTCGAGCAGAAGGTCGTCGATCACATCGTGTCCAAGGCCGAGGTCTCGGAGAAGAAGGTGACCCGCGAGGAGCTCCAGGCGCTGGTGCAGGATGAAGATGAGCATGAGCACGATCATGATCATCACGATCACGATCACGCGCATGACCACGACGACCATGCCCGTCATGATCATGACCATCATGATCACGCGCATCATGATCATGATCACGCGCATGTTCACGATCACGCCCACCATGATCACGCTCACGATCACGCCCATCATGACCACGCGCCGCACGAGCATACGCCAGTCAGGCGAACGGCGCCGGCCAAGAAGGGTAAGAGGGGCGAGTGACCTAGGTCTGGTCCCGGTTCAAAAAGGCGGCCATTTCGGCCGCCTTTTTTATTATCAGCTGAAGAAATGGATCCCGGTGCGCACGAACAGGAAGGCGACGCTGCCGAGGAAATAGAGGATGATGATGGTGCCGATGGTGCCGAGCCAGCCCGCCGCCATGGCGATCTCGTCCTGCTCGATGAGGCCGAGGGCAAAGCAGCACAGTGCGAAGGCGGGCGCCATATGGGCGAAGAGTATCGGCAGCAGCATGACGATCGCGGCGAACAGCCCGGCGAAGCCCGCGAGCCTCTCGCCATAGGATGAGGTAAGCAGCGTTCCGCGGGGTTTGAGGAATTTCTCGACCTTGACCACAGAGGGGACAAGCCGCTCGAGCAGATAGGGCAGGCGTCCGCCGCCGACTTTCATCTCCGCAAGTCTTTTCGGCAGCCAGACTTTGTCCTGCTTGATCATCAATTGTGCGGTGATGAAGACCAGTGGCACGCCGAAGACGAGGGACGATCCCGGCGGCAGCGGAATGAGATTGGGTGCGGCGAGCAGCAATATGAGGGCGCCGAAGCCGCGTTCGCCGAGCTCCCGGACGACATCGCCCAGAGTCATGTCCGGAGTGCTGTTTTTCGACAGCCTTGTGAGAATGTCGGAAAGGCGTTCGGAATGCGGTTGTCTCACGCCCTCACCTTCCGCCGCATTACGGGTGGGCGCGATGCCAGCACCTTGTCGATGCGCCGCCCATCGAGATCGACGATCTCGAACCGCCAGCCGGCATATTCGACATGCTCGCCGGCCCTGGGCAGCCGCCCGAAGCGTTCGAGCATCAGCCCGGCAACAGTGTGATAGACGCGTTTTTCCGGCAGCGGGATACTCAGCAGCTCCAGCAATTCGTCGACCGGCATGGCGCCGGCGAGGAGCCACGAGCCATCGTCACGCTCGGTGGCATTGGGTTCAGGTGGTCCCTCTTCGGTATGGAAGGCGCCGACGATGGCTTCGAGGATGTCGGCCGAGGTGACGATCCCTTCGAAATGACCGAATTCGTCATGGACGAGGCCGACATGGACCGGGCTGTCTTTGAGCTTCGTCACCACGTCGAGCGCATCCATTGTGTCGGGGATGATGGGCGCCTGGCGCACGAATTTCTTGGGATCGGGCTTGCGGCCCTTCAAATAGGCATTGAGCATGTCCTTCGCCTGGATGATGCCGATGATGACTTCAGGGTCGCCGTCCGAGACGGGGAGGCGCGAATGGACGCTTTGGGTGATCGTGCGGCGGATCTCGACCACCGAGTCGGTCAGATCGATGACGTCGACATCGTGGCGGGGCGTCATCACGGCCCGCACCGGGCGGTCGCCGAGCTGCATGACGCCAGAGATCATCTGGCGCTCGTCGCGGCCCAACACGCCGGCAGTTTCTGCCTCGGCCACCAAAGTGCGTATTTCTTCCTCCGTCACTTTCGATTCGCCCGAGGCCTTCCGCTGCAGCAGGAAAAGGACGAAGCGGCCGGATGCGTCAACGAACCACACGATCGGTGCCGCGACACGCGCCAGTATCGTCATGAAGGGGGCGACCATGCAGGCGATGCGTTCGGCATTGCGCAGGGCGAGCTGCTTGGGCACCAGTTCGCCGATGATAAGCGAGAAATAGGTGATGACGGCCACGACGACGCCGAGGCCCAGGGGCTCGGCCCACGCTTTGCTCATGCCGAGGCCCTGGAGCCAGACGGACAGCTGGTCGCCCAGGGAGGCGCCGGAATAGGCGCCGGCCAGGATGCTGACCAGGGTGATGCCCGTCTGCGCCGCCGACAGGAGGCGTCCGGGATCGGCGGCGAGCGCCATCGCGCGCTTTGCCCCCTTGACGCCGCGGGCGGCCATCGTCTTGAGCCGCGGCCGCCTGGCGGAAACGACGGCGAGTTCCGACATCGCAAAAAGGCCATTTATGAGGATGAGGATTATAATGACGAGGATTTCGAAGATAGGCATGATTCAGTAATAATGGGGCACGAGGCCTCGCCTTGCAAATCCCTTGACCGGCGCGTGATCAGGAAAAGTGGGTACCGGTTTTCCGTCCGATCACGCGCCAAAACAATATTGGAGCAAATCCTTATCGCCAAAGTCTCCAACTTTGGCGGGATTTGCTTTTTGATGCGGAATATGCTGCACCTCTTCCGGTTCGCCCGGTGATCACCTATCTATGCGGGGCTGGACTTCATCCCGAATCGCAATTTTCAGGACTTTTATGCGCGATCCTATTGAAACTCATGGTTCTTTTTGGCCTCAGGTCATCGTTCAGGAATCGCGCGGCGAGCGCGTCTATGACCTGCCGTCGAGACTTCTGCGCGAGCGCATCATCTTCATCACCGGTGCGATCGATGACGCGGTGGCGGCATCGGTATCGATGCAGCTCCTGTTCCTCGAGGCGGAAAATCCCAAGAAGGAAATCTCGATGTACATCAATTCGCCGGGCGGCGTGGTGACATCGGGCCTGTCGATTTATGACACGATGCAGTTCATCCGGCCGGCCATTTCGACGACCGTCATGGGACAAGCGGCCTCGATGGGCTCGCTTCTGCTCGCTGCCGGCGACAAGGGCATGCGCTTTGCGCTGCCCAATGCCCGCATCATGGTCCATCAACCCTCGGGCGGCTATCAGGGTCAGGTGACGGACATCATGATCCACGCCAAGGAAGTGGAAAGTCTGAAGCGCCGGCTGAACGAGATCTATGAAAAACACACCGGCCAGTCACTCAAGGCGGTCGAGCATGCCCTCGAAAGGGACAATTTCTTCACCGCCGACGCGGCCCGGGAATTCGGCCTGATCGACAAAGTGATCGAAAAGCGCCCGATGCCGGTAGAGTCCAAATAATTTGGCGAATTCGGCTTTTATCCCTTATTATTTACGGAGTTGGGAACTGGCCCTAGGGACACCCGGCACGCTAGTTGAATCAATTCTTGATTAACCAACGGAGCGCATGCTCAAATTGAGTCGGTCGTGTCAGGATGATGACAGCCATTCCGGCACGGCCAAGTCAGAGTGCAAGGAAGACTTACGATGACCAAATCCGGCGGCGACAGCAAGAACACTCTGTACTGCTCCTTCTGCGGAAAGAGCCAGCACGAAGTCCGCAAGCTCATTGCCGGGCCGACCGTATTCATTTGCGATGAATGCGTCGAGTTGTGCATGGATATCATCCGTGAGGAGAACAAATCCTCGCTGGTCAAGACCAAGGACGGCGTGCCGACCCCGCACGAGATCCGCAAGGTTCTCGATGACTATGTCATCGGCCAGGATCACGCCAAGAAGGTCCTCTCGGTCGCGGTCCATAATCACTACAAGCGCCTCAACCATGCGCAGAAGAATAACGACGTCGAACTGGCGAAGTCGAACATCCTGCTGGTCGGGCCGACGGGTTGCGGCAAGACGCTGCTCGCCCAGACGCTCGCCCGCATCCTCGATGTCCCCTTCACCATGGCTGACGCGACGACGCTCACCGAAGCCGGCTATGTCGGTGAGGACGTCGAGAACATCATCCTGAAGCTGCTTCAGTCGGCCGACTACAATGTCGAGCGGGCCCAGCGCGGCATCGTCTATATCGACGAGGTCGACAAGATTTCGCGCAAGTCCGACAATCCCTCGATCACCCGCGATGTGTCGGGCGAGGGCGTGCAGCAGGCGCTGCTCAAGATCATGGAAGGAACCGTCGCTTCGGTGCCCCCGCAGGGCGGGCGCAAGCATCCCCAGCAGGAGTTCCTCCAGGTCGACACCACCAATATTCTATTCGTCTGCGGCGGCGCCTTTGCCGGTCTCGAGCGCATCATCGCGCAGCGCGGCAAGGGCTCAGGCATCGGCTTCGGCGCCGAGGTCAAATCGCCGGAGGACCGCCGCACCGGCGAGGTCCTGAAGGCGCTCGAGCCCGAGGATCTGCTCAAATTCGGCCTGATCCCGGAATTCGTCGGCCGTCTGCCGGTCGTCGCCACGCTCGATGATCTCGATGAACCGGCGCTCATCCAGATCCTGAGCGAGCCGAAGAACGCGCTCATCAAGCAGTATCAGCGCCTGTTCGAACTGGAAGGCGTCAAGCTGACGGTAGCGGAGGAGGCGCTTCGCTCAATTGCCCGCAGGGCCGTCGAACGCAAGACCGGTGCGCGCGGCCTGCGCTCTATCATGGAGGCCATCCTCCTTGACACCATGTTCGATCTGCCTGCCATGGATGGGGTCCAGGAAGTGGTGATTTCGAGGGATGTCGTCGAGGGCGATGCCAGGCCCTTGCTGATCTATTCCGACCGCGAAAAGTCGTCGATCAAGGCGGCACCGGCTTCCGCCTAAAGTCGCGTGGAACCGCCGCCCTATAGCGCTTGTCAAGGGATTGAAAATCATTAACGCTGCCTCCATCTGAGGAGCGGATTTAAGCTGTGCCTTCCGTAAGTTCCGCGTAAAATAGAGGGGACTTGCGGATAGTTCAGCCGAAATCCCGGCACCAAAAGTCCGTAGCTTGCAAAAGGATGCGTTGGCCTGGAGCGGAATGCCCAAAATTCCCCTCAAATAAACCGCCGATCACATGTATGATTTTGGAGACTCAGTCATTGTGATCGGGTGGGAGGCGTATCAAGAGTGCGGATTTCACGCGTGGCCTAACCCGCGAAAGGAAACAAAATGACCTCGACCCCTTCACGGCCAGCTTCTTCGGCCGGATCCGAAACACTCCCGGTTCTGCCGCTTCGCGATATCGTCGTCTTTCCGCATATGATCGTGCTGCTCTTCGTCGGGCGCGAGAAGTCGATCCGCGCTCTTGAGGACGTGATGCGCGAGGAGAAACGCATTCTCCTGGTGGCGCAAAAGAGAGGTCGGCACGCTGGCCCAGGTGCTCCAGCTGCTCAAGCTGCCGGACGGCACCGTCAAGGTCCTGGTCGAGGGCCTGGAGCGCGCCAAGATCGAAACCTTCACCGAGCGCACCGAATTCTTCGAGGCGAAAGTCAAGGTCCTGCCCAATGACAGTGACGATGCGGCTGAGACCGAGGCTCTGTCGCGCACCGCCATGTCGCAGTTCGAGAGCTATGTGAAGCTCAAC
>VAZZ01000239.1 GCA_005884715.1 Alphaproteobacteria bacterium
AAGGTCGCCGCGTCGCTCTATCATTCGGTTGCGTCGCAAGGTGCCGATGGTGGCGCCCCATTGACGGAGCGGGAGATTCAGGTCGTTGAGTTGATGAGTCGCGGCCTCTCCAACAAGGAAATTTCCCGGAATTTGCACATCGAGCCCTGCACCGTCAAGAATCACGTCCAGAACATACTGCAGAAGCTAGGCGTCCACCGTCGTGGCCAGGCGGTGGCAAAGGTCAAGAACTCGATCAGCTGGCAACGCTTCAACTGACCGATGCGTTAGACCAGTCCGGCGGCGTGCAGCTGCATCAACGCCATCGCGCCGACGGAATCGGCCGGCGGAATGCCGGCCAATACGAACCGTTCGCCGACGCCTTGCTTCGCACCTGCAAGAACGCCGAAATTCTGCATGGTCTTGTTCCACGCATCGACATCCGATGCGCCGAGGCCCGCCACCGCGCGAAAATCCGGCAGTCCGGCGCCGACGCGCGTCGGATCGAAGACAGGGCGCGCGGCTGAACCGCGGATGAGTTCGAACAGCGCATTGACCCTCTGTTCGCTCCGGCTTGCATAGACGCCTCTGAACAGCGGATGATGGCCCAGGACCAAGCTGGCAAAGCCGACGACATGAGCGGCAGCGATCGCCGAGCCATCGCGAGCCGCCAGGCCACCGCCTGGAATGCTCGAAATGATCGCGACGCCCGGCGCGCAGACCCCAAGTTGCGGGCCGGAGCCGCTGAAATTCGTGGCGAATATGCCGGCGGGCCCAACCAGTTCAGGGGTGCCCGTCAATGCATGACGCGTCTCGGCGGGAAATTCGCCGAGCCTGCCGACTGCCGAGACGCACAACACGCCGGGAACCACGCCGGGAAATCGCACCGGCCCGCCTTCGTCGCCCGATGTCGCAATGCAGGCGACGCCCCTGAGCCGGGCTTCGATGATCTTGCGGGCGACAAGCTCCGAGACCTGATTGGCGCTGATGCCGAGATGGACGATATCGATCTGATTCTCGATACATTGATCCAATGCCTAGATCAGATCGCTGAACCGGCCGCCCGGAGATAGTTTGAACACATGGATCTCGGCGCCAGGCGCAATTCCCGACACCCCCAGCGCCGGATCGCCGGTGCCGGCGATGATCCCCGCGCAATGCGTGCCTTGGCCGATCTCGTCGCGGGTCCAGTCACTGGCGCCATTGCCGCGGGTCAGGTCCACGCCCTTCGCCACATGGCGAAGCAAGGGGTGGCTGTTGTCGCAGCCCGAATCGATCAGGCCGACCCTCACGCCCCCACCCGTCAGCCCAGTGGCGAACCGGTCAAGGCCCATCATTTCGCGTCCCCAGGACATTGGCTTTTCGCCTGCCGGTTTGACAGCCTGCGGGAAGGCCAGCGGACGCAGGCGGATGACATTCGTCTCGGCCGGATTCAGCATCGGGCGCTGCATGAAGCATTCCCAATGATCGGCCGCCGGCTGCACATAGATGGCGCCGATGTCATCGAGATCCGCTTCGGCATCGAAGATCGCGACGCTGGCCGCTCCCGCCTGATCGGTGATGGCAAGGGCGCCAAAACTGCGGCCAAGAACGGTTACGCCGGCGCCGGCGAGCGGCTGGTCGCGCTCGCCAAGTACCTGGAATTGTATCTCGCGGCGCCGACGCGGCGCGGGGGCCGCCGCGCTCGACCGTGGTGCCGCAAGCGACGCGGGAAACAGCGACAGCCCGGTTTCAAGGCGCCCATCCTCTTCAATCACGACATGTGGCGGAGCGCTCTGCCGCAAGGCTTCGGCGCGCTGATCGTCCATCCGCACGACGATGATTTCGTGAGCGCCCGGCTGGGCGGCTGCGCCCAGTCCCTTGAATCCCTTCGGACGCAGGCGGCGAAGGATTTCAATATCCTCCATCTGCTTCAAGCTTTCATGGATCGCATTGGCGGGCGCAGCGGCAAGGCCTGGAAGCACACGCGTTGCGACCAGATATTGGCGCTTGCGCCGCGCCAGCACGCCTGCGGTGCTGCGGCTGGCTTCCGATGCATCGCTCCCTATCTTGTTGAGGCCTGATGTCTCGTTTGGGCTCGCCGATGTCTGGCCTGAGCCTTGCGTCCGCTTCGGCCCGCCCGGATTTGCCGATCGGCCCGCGTTGTCGCCGTTCTTCTGTTGCTGCTCAGCCATGACATGTCACTCCCTGGACGTTTGAACCTCCTTCGGGTCGCCGAGGGACGGCGACCCGAAGGCACTGGGGCTCGGGCCTGACCTAGTTGACCCATCCCTGGCGGAATTGCCCCGGCTGCTGCTGCGCCGCCAGATACGGGGCAAGCTGCGGCATTGCCTGTTGCTGCAGCGCCTGGTGGATCGGGTTCTGCGCACCCCATCCATATGCATAGGATTGAGGAATCGCCTGGCCGATCTGACCGGCTCCGAAGGCAGCGCCCAAGCCCTGACCGAACTGCGGCTGCCAGCCCATTGTCTGTTGCGCATATTGTTGCGCCGTCAGGTGTTGGACGATCTGCTGCAGCGCCTGGGCGCATTGGATTGCGTGTGCGGCTTGTCTTGCCGCTATCTGCTGCGCGGCCTGGATCGCCAGCTGAACCGGGTGGGCTACCTGCTGTTGCGGCCAAAGGGTGTTGAGCTGCGGGACCGCCCATGGGTTCTGCGGCGCGAAGGTCGCGCCGGGGACGGCGCCAAGGCCGCTGCCGACAGAGCCGAAGACACCAGGATTGTACTGGCCGCCGATAGCCGGATTGAACATCTGGGCGAGGTAGCTCTCGTAATTTCCGTAATTTCCGTTGCTGTGAAATTCTGCCATGTAAACTCTCCGTGTCTGCTATGCCAAGCGGGATGCCGAGGAGCGACGCCTCGTTTTGCATGTCCGCGTCGCTTCGACTGAAGCAAGGCTAGGCTCTGCGGCGGAACGAGGTAAATGATCCGAAAAGGGCCCCGAAACGACCGTTGCGCGCCGCCTAATGGCCTGATCCGAATGGCTTAGATCGCGAGGAAAGTAGTCAGGCCGCAATGGCTCTGGAAGGAATCAAGCAATCGAAATGGCGATGGAGATTCAGACTGATCGATCTATTTTAAAGTTCGCGCATCGGGCGCCTCAGCCAGCTGCAGGCTGAGCAGAAATCACCTTCAACGCAAAATCAATGTCTTCCGACGTCATTTGCCACTCATTCGCGAAATTCGCCACAACTTCGCGCATGAAGGAAGTTGCGAGAATTTCGGCTTGCCGCATGTCGCCGAGGTGATCGATCAGGAGGGCGCGTGACAGTTCCAGCGGGCTAGCCCCCTCATAACCCCATTCGAAGCTGCGGTCCTGCGCCTCACTGGCGCGGAATTTCATCCCATCGACTTGCACAACGACTCCATCAATCGTGCGATCGCCAGAATAAACTCTTTTGGTACCGCCCATGTTCGCTCCCCTTTCGGCAAGCCGGTTGCAGCACTTGACCAGTATTCATAATATATCAGGTAAGAGGAGAGCCGAAAAATGGAACTTCGGTCCGAAAAGATGGGCTCGCGCCAGAAGACCTACCGGGCAACTTATCGCGATCGCGTCGCTGGATGGTATAATGGCTGGCTTCATGTGTTCATCATCTATGCCATTGGTTTCAGCGTGATGTACATTTGCTTGGCTAACCTGCGCGATGTAGTCTGGTGGGAGTGGGGCATTATTCCGGTCACGTTCCTGGGCGCGAACTTCTTTGAATGGTGGATTCACCGGTTCGTCATGCACCGCCCCTCCCGCGTCAAAGCGTTGAAGGCAATATATACTCGCCATACGCTCATGCATCACCAGTTCTTCACCGAAGAGGAGATGCGGTTCGCCGATCATACCGATTGGCGCGTGACGTTCTTCCCGCCCTATGCGCTGGTGACGTTCACGGCGATGTCGCTGCCAGGTGCCATTCTTCTTGGACAGCTTGTTTCCGCGAATTGCGGGTGGTTATTCGTTCTCACGACGACTGCGATGTACCTGCTCTACGAATTCATGCATTTCTGTTGTCACGTAGACGATAATGCATTCGTCCGGCATTTCCCGCTAGTAAATACCATCAGGCGACATCATGCAGCCCATCACAATCAGTCGCTCATGATGGAGCGAAACATGAATCTTACATTTCCCATCATGGACTGGCTGTTTGGAACATCCGACCTCGATCGCGGCCTATTGGGTCACCTTTTCAACGGCTATGACACGCGTCACGTCAAACCGCAGATGCGCCGGACCAGGAGAACGCCGATGCCAGCGGCGGCGGCCGATACCAGGATATGATCAGGCATGCCAACAAATATCAAATTGCTGCTTTCCATCCTGGTCGTCGTGGCTTCCGGAGCAATTTACCACTTTCAACGTGATCTCGAAAAT
>VAZZ01000236.1 GCA_005884715.1 Alphaproteobacteria bacterium
ACCCACGACATTCTCCTCGAAATATTTATCGAGCGTCGGCCATTCATTGAGGATGGTGAGCGCGTTGATGGTGATGCCCATCTTGACCGCCCGGTTGCGCGACAGGGCGACGGGCGGCCCGATATTGTTGCGCCCGTCGGAGGATATGTCGATCACCCGGCGCTGGCTGGGTGGTGCCGAAGCGAACAGATTGGCCGCATATTCGATCGCCATCGAAATCGACGTGCCGCCCTCGGCGAGACGGCGCGGTATTTCGGTGAGCGAGGCGCCAAGGCGATCGGCATCCCTGTCATTGGCGATGACCGACCAGGGGATGATCACCATCTGGTTGGCTTCGTCCGACCATTGAATGGCGACGACGGCAATGCGTCCATTCGGCCCCTTGGTAATCGCTTCCTTGACCTCCGGACGCATGAAGGCCTGTCCGAGCCCCTGCATCTGGAGACGGAATTCATTGGCATCGACGCTGAAGGAACAGTCGATGGCGAGGACCAAAGTGAGATCGACTTCCGCCTGCTGGGCAAAAACAAGCACAGAAGCGCCAAGGCATTTCTTTTGGGCATGGAACCTCGAATCGCGGTCGATGCCTCTCTCTCACTTCATCTTATGGCCTGGGTGACAGGTAGGTAAAGCAGCAAAGCACCCGGGGTGCATTACTGTTGACAGGGTCGCGTTTGGCGCAATAAAGCGTCGCGATTGTCGCCTTGCATCGCAGCAAAGCTGGCGTAGATTGCGATCACGCCCTTCCTTCCGACAATCGATATGAGAGAACAATGACCAGACTGTCCCGCCTCGCCATCCTCGCCCTTGCGACACTCCTTCCCTCCGCCGCTTACGCCCATACGGGGGTCGGTGATACCAGCGGTTTCGCGCATGGCTTCATGCATCCGACCGGCGGGCTCGATCACGTCCTCGCGATGGTGGCGGTTGGCCTCCTGGCGGCGCGGCTCGGCGGACGCGCTCTGTGGCTGGTGCCCTTCTCCTTCGTCACCATGATGATTGTTGGCGGCATTGCCGGCGTCGGCGGCATCGGCCTGCCCTTCGTCGAATTGGGCATTGCGGGATCGATCCTGCTTCTGGGCTTCGTGATCGCGCTCGGACGCCAGATCCCGACACCCCTCGCCATGGCGCTGGCCGGCTCCTTTGCCATCTTCCACGGCCATGCGCATGGCACCGAAATGCCGGTCGATGCGGCGGGCTTTGCCTATGGCGCGGGCTTCGTGGCGGCGACCGCCCTCCTCCATGCGACGGGCATCGCCCTTGGCATTGGCACCGAGCGCCTCGGCAGCGCCTGGAGCGCCAGAGCCAGCCGCATTGCCGGGGGCGCCATGGCGGTGGCCGGCGCCGGCCTGATGGCGGGCGTGATCTAGAGGCGCACTTGACGATGGGCCGGCAAAGACCGACATTCAGGGCGTTATGAATACTCCGATATCGCGCCCTATTGCCTCGGGACCGGCCCTGATTGACCCCTTTGGCCGGCATGTCACCTATTTGCGAGTCTCGGTGACCGATCGCTGCGACTTCCGCTGTGTCTATTGCATGGCGGAAGACATGACTTTCCTGCCCAAGAAGGACCTGCTCACGCTCGAGGAGCTTGAGCGCGTATGCGAGGCTTTTATCAGCCGCGGTGTGCGCAAGATCAGGCTCACCGGCGGCGAGCCCCTGGTGCGCCGCAATGTGATGTCGCTCATCGAGGCGCTCGGGCGCCATGTGAAGTCGAATGCGCTGGATGAGCTTACCCTCACCACCAATGGCAGTCAGCTCGCCCGCTTTGCCTCAGCCCTCCACGATCATGGTGTCCGGCGCATCAATGTGTCGGTCGACACGCTCAATGAGCAGAAGTTCCGCACCATCACCAGATGGGGCGATCTGAAAAAGGTGAAGGAAGGCATCGCCGTCGCACAAAAGGCGGGCCTCGCCATCAAGATCAATGCCGTGGCGCTCAAGGGCGTCAATGACGACGAGATTCCGGAGATGATCCGCTGGGCCCATGGCGAGGGCATGGATCTCACCGTGATCGAGACGATGCCGCTTGGCGATATCGACGGCGACCGCACCGAGCAATATCTGCCGCTGTCGGTGCTGCGCGCCCAGCTCATGGACCAGTTCACGCTCGAGGACATTCCCTACAAGACGGGCGGACCCGCACGCTATGTCGAGGTCAAGGAAACCGGCGGGCGTCTCGGCTTCATCACGCCCCTCACCCATAATTTCTGCGAGAGCTGCAACCGGGTGCGCCTCACCTGCACCGGCACGCTCTTCATGTGCCTTGGCCAGGAAGATGCGGCCGATCTGCGGGCGCCCCTGCGCGCCTCGGAGGGCAACGAGCTCATCAATGCCGCCATCGATGAAGCGATTTCGCGCAAGCCCAAGGGACATGATTTCATCATCGACCGGCGCCACAATAAGCCGGCGCTGTCGCGCCATATGAGCGTCACCGGCGGCTGATCACCTCGACATCACGCCTTGTGTTTTTCGCAGCGAAATCTCAGGCCTTGGTCAAACGTCTGGTCGGCGCTCTGTGTGTTAATGCCCACTTCTTCTGGATCCAAACGTTAGCGATCTGATTGCTGTCAGCGTTCTTGGCGACTTTGGCATTTGGGCTGGGGCAATTGCACGAGTGTCCCAGCCCATTCGAGCAAACGAATCTACGCCGCCGGTTGCAGCTCGATTATCCGCATGATGCTGGGCTTGTCGCTCTTGTTTGTGTCGGTTTCCACATTGCCAACCGGGCAGAAGTATACGTCACCTGGCTGCAACGTGAACGGATCTTTCCCCTTTATCTCCACATAAAGCGGCGCACCTTGGATTTCGCAAATATCAACGGTCTTCGACGTGTCGGGGCCAAACTTTGACCCGGGCTGAAAGGTTATCTCCATCAGGCTTGCTTTTGAGAAGCCGGGGACCGGACCCTGAGGCTCTACTGTTTTGAAGGTTTTCAGTGTAACCCCGGGCGCCAGCTCCTCGACCTTGACATCCTCGGCCAACGCCATTGAGCCACCGCTCAAACAATAACACGGCGCGACGATCAAATTCAGAGGTTGATTGAATTCGGTCCATGCTTTCCTCCCACTCTTGTTGGATAATAACGGCAGGCACCCCCGGGAATTACGCTACAGCAATGTCGTAATTGTCGCAAGGTAAGGCAAGCCGCGGTAGTGGGTCAGTTTGAAATTCGCCAATCGGCGATATGCGATATGCACATCGCGCCCGAACTCCTATATGCTTGCCTGACAGCATGGAGATAGCAATGGGCGCACAGTGCTGCGGTCACGATCACGACACCGAACCGACTAAGCAGGAAGACGCGTCGTATAGGCGCGTTCTCTGGGCGGTCTTGGGTATCAACGCGGCAATGTTCGCGGTCGAGATCGGCGCTGGCGTTGCGGCCGGATCAGCCTCGCTTCAGGCCGACGCGCTCGACTTCCTTGGCGACGCCGGCAACTACGCGATCAGCCTTTTTGTGGTCGGCATGGCCTTGCGATACCGCGCCACGGCTGCGCTGGTCAAAGGCGCGACCATGGGCGTTTTCGGCTTATGGGTCATTGGCGTCACTGTCTGGCACGCGACGCACGGAACCTTGCCGGAAGACTCTACAATGGGCGATGTTGGGTTTGCCGCGCTCTTGGCCAATGCCGCATCATTCGGGCTTCTATGGGCCTACAAGGGCGGCGATTCGAACATGCGCTCGGCCTGGATTTGCACCCGCAATGATGTGCTCGGAAATTTAGCGGTCATGCTGGCAGCGCTTGGCGTGTTCGGGACTGGTGCCGGCTGGCCCGACTTGATCGTGGCCGCAATCATGGCCGCCTTGGCTCTTCAAGGCGCGGTCGTCGTGCTGCAACAGTCGCGGGCCGAACTTCGATCCACTTCACCATTTCCCGGCGGAGTGAAGAATGCCAACCGGACCTAAAGCCCCAAGCGCCCGCGCGACCCCTCGCAGTTCGCAAAGATGATTGTCGATATTGCGAGCGGCGAACCAGACAAAGCTTCAAGCAAAAAAGAGAAAGACCCCGCTGCTGTTGCGCGGGGCCGATCTGGCGGCCTAAGGCGCGTGCGAAGAAGCTCAGTCCAAAATCCCGCCGGGCTCAGGCTGTGAAGGCGGCTCGCTCACGTTGGGAGCGGGCTTAGCGTCTTCGCTGTTCCCTTTGGGCGGCTTATTGAAGCTGCGATTTGGGTACCATTCCTTAAGGCCCCATGTGCCGCGAGCAACCTTCACAATATCTCCAATGTCCTTTGACCGGCGCGTAATAACCGCTCCTGACCCACTACCCAAGCCGCCGCGCGCCCCCGCCAAACTATGCGCTCCCCTTATGGGAGCACCGTAAACTGGATGGTGTCGGAGATAGCCGGATAGCTGAAGCCATCGTCCGCAAGTTGCACCTTGCCGCCCTCGGCAGGACCGGAATTTGCCTGCTTCTGTCTTGGCGCCTGATTTGGCCCGATGCCGGGCGGCTCGTCCTTCTCGGTTCCGGCATCCCAGAGCATCACTTGAGCCGTCAAATCTGCGGCCACGGGGCTGCCGCCAGCGAAGAGCTCCACACCTCGGGGATCGGGCGCGTAGAACTTGTCGT
>VAZZ01000238.1 GCA_005884715.1 Alphaproteobacteria bacterium
CCGGCTTCCAGCCGGCGTCGTCGAGCAGCTTCTTGGCCTTCTCCTGGTCGTAAGCCTGCTTCGGCAGATCCGGATTGAAGGCCCAGGACTGCTTGGGCAGGAAGGACTCGGTCGGGCTCGGCAGACCATAGTAGATCTGCTCGATGATGCTCTGCTTGTCCATGGCCAGATAGAGCGCTTCGCGCACCGCCGGATCCTGGAATATCGGATTGCCGAGATTGAAGGCGATGTTCTCGATGAAAGGCTGCGGTACCGGCGTCACATGGCGATCGGCGAGCGACTTCGCCTCTTCATAGTGATCGGGTGTGATGCCCTGAATGCCGATATAGTCCACATCACCGGTCTGGAACTGGGTGTAGAGCACCGTCAGGTCCGGCACATATTTGAAGATCAGCTTCTCCAGATAGGGGCCGGTGCCGTGATAGGCGTCATTGGCGCTGAGCGTGATGTGATCGCCGGGGACGCGCTCGACCCATTTGAACGCCCCGGTGCCCACCGGCTGCGCCAGGAACGCCTCGGGCTTGTTGATGTTGCTTGCCTTCTCGAGCAGATGCTTCGGCACGAGGAAGGTCCAGGAAAGGATCGAGGGCAGCGGCGCATAGGGCTTCTTCAGCGTGAATGTCAGCTCGCTTGGACCCAGGACCTTGATGTCCTGGATCAGGTCGATGCCGGAGCGGCGGCCGGCCAGGAATTTCGGATTCTGGATCAGCTCGATGTTGAACTTCACGTCATCGGCGCTGAACGGCGTCCCGTCGTGCCACTTGGCCTTGTCATTGAGCTTGAGATGCCATTGCAGGCCGTCGGCCGAAATGCCGCCGTTTTTAAGCGTCGGGACCTCGGCGACGAGATCGGGCTGGAAGCTGCCCTTTTCATCCACGCGCCAGAGCGGGCTGAAGAGATTGAAATAGACGCCCTCATCCACCTCGATATGGGCGAGCAGCGGCAGGAAAACCGTCGGTTCCTGCGAAAGGCCGATCACCGCCTGCCCGGTTGGTTTGGAAGGCGGGGTCGCCGCCTTAGCGGACGCGATCCAGCCTGATTTCGGACCTGCCCAGGCCAAGGCACCCGCCGATGCGCCGAGCGCCAGCAGGCGACGGCGGGTCGCGGTGAGCAGCGTGTCCGACCTGATTTCGTTCTTGCGATCTTCACTCATGGCACGTCTCCCTTATTCTCGGTTGCCGCGGCTTCAAATCGAGCCCGCCGCGGATCGGGCTTAGTTAGAATGAATCTCCTTCAAATGCCGGCGATCGGCCGCACGCGCGTGCCGTCGCTGAAACGTGTGAAACGGAATTCCTTCGGATCGACAATCGGCGCCGCACCACTCGCCAGATCGGCAATGAGGCGACCGGCGCCTGGACCAATGCCGAAGCCGTGACCGGAGAAGCCGGTGGCGATGATGAGGCCCGGCACGCTGTCGACGGGCGAAATGACCGGTATCGCGTCAGGCATGACATCGATCAGGCCGGCCCATTCCTGGACGACCTTGGTCGTGGCGAAAGAAGGGAACATCTTTGCCAATTGCTCGAGCGCCTGGCGCAGATATTTGCGGTCGGGCGCCGGATCAAGCACTCGGGTCTTCTCGTAGGGCGATTCACGGTCGAGCGGCACCGGCTTCGCCTCGTTGAGTTCCTGCCGGAAGCGGTCATCGACGCGCAGCTTCAGGCTTTTGGGGTCCATCATCAGAGCCGGCAGGAAGTTACCCAGGAAGCGGAAGCTGTCGGGCACGATCGGCACGATATTCACATTGCCGTTGGCGATGTTGTAGCCACCATCGAGCCGCTTGCGGAACGCGAATTTGTTGCACCAGAGCGCCGTCTCCGGCGGCCCTTCGAGCGGCGCCGTGCGCATCACGCTGGAGCGCACCTTGAGTTGCGGCAAAGTGAGGCCGAGATCCTTGAGGAACCGCCTGGACCAGGCGCCGGCCGCCACAACCAGCGCATTGCAGGCGATTGGGCCATGCTCGGTGATCACCGCCGAGACCTTGCCGGCGCTCAGCTCAACGCCGCGCACCGCGCAATCAGTCAAGATCGCCGCCCCGGCGCGGCGCGCGGCCGCGGCGATCGCGGGCGCTGCCTTCTGCGGCTCCGCACGTCCATCCGTGGCGCAGTAGAGTGCCGCCTTCCAGCGCCCCCCGCCTCCCGGCATCAGCCGGTCGAGCTCGGCGCCGGAGACCAGGCGCGCCCCGATCTGATAGGGCTGCGCATGGCCAAGCCACGTCTCGTAACGGGCGACGTCGGCATCGCTCTCGGCGGCGAACAGAATGCCGGTGCGGCGGAAGCCGGTCTCGCCCTCGACCTGCTCGTTTATGCCTTCCCAAAGGCGCAGGCTCTCGACGATCAGCGGAATCTCGCGCGGATCACGCCGTGCCTTGCGCACCCAGCCCCAGTTGCGGCTCGACTGCTCGCCGGCAATGTGGCCTTTCTCGCACAATGCCACCGAGACGCCCTTCTGCGCCAGATAGAAGGCGGCACTGGTACCGATGATGCCACCGCCGACGATGACGACATCGACGCGCGATGGCATTTGCTTCTCTGGTGCAACCGGATCGACGATCGGCCCCATCAAACCATTTCCTCCAGGGTTGAGTTGATCGGGATTTCCGCAACACTTGCGGTGTTCGGCAGGTCCAGCAGCATGCCGACCAGGCGCGCGACATCGCCCGGCTGAGTCATGTCTTCGGGCGCCCGGTCGGCGAGTGAGATGGCCATGTCGGTGGCGACGAAGCCCGGGCAGATGGCGGTGGCCCGCACGCCCTGATCCCAGCCGGCGTGGCGGATCGCATGCGTCATGGCGAGGGCGGCAAACTTGCTCATGGCATAGAGGCCGGAGCGCGCCGACTTCACCCGTTTGCCGGAGAGCGAGACGAGCGTCACCACCCGCCCCCTCCCCGAGCGGACGAGCCACGGCCAGGCGGCCCGCACGAGTCTCAGCGGCGAACGCACATTGACCTGAAACAGAAGGCCGAGATCCTCGTCATCGGCCTCGATCACGGTCTTCGGGATCATCACGCCGGCATTGGCGATGACCGCATCGATGCGGCCGAAGCGCTGAACGGTTGCCTCGGTCCACGCCGCCTCGCTGGCGATGTCCTCGGCATCGTAATGCGAGACGAGTGTCGCCGAACCGCCGGGCGGTGCGGTCAGGCCTTGCGGCTTGCGCATACCGAGGCTGAGCCGCCAGCCCCGCTCTGCCAGATGCGCCGCGATGGCAGCACCGATGCCGCGGTTGGCGCCCGAGATCATCGCCACGCGCTCAGCCATTGCCGAAGCCTCGACAATGCCGGCGAGCGAATGAGAGCGTCAGTCGCCGGCGACCGGCTTGGTGTCGATATAGGTCTCGTAGACCTTGCGCAGCAGGCGGATCAGGATCGAGCGTTCCTCTTTGCTCAGCATGACGAAGAAGTCGTCGTCCTGCTCCTTGATGACCTGGCGCAGGCGCTTGGCCAATTCGCGGCCCTTCCTGGTCAGATAGAGCTCGCGCGCACGCCGTTCGGCGGGCGAGATACGCTGCTCCAGAAAGCCCGCATGTTCCATCTGCCAGAGCAATTTGGTCATGGCCGAGCGGTCCTTGCGAATGAAATGCGCCAGCACCGAGGGCCTGAGACCGGGATTGGAATCGACCATCAGGATGGTCGAGATCTTGCCGGTGCCGCCGGCGAGACTCAGGCTTTCGGTATGCGCATCGAGATCCTGGCTCACCAGCAGATTGACCGTTCGCACATAGAATCCCACCAGGGAATCGAGGACGTCGAAATCGATGTGCTGATAGGCGATGGTCTTCGGCGTCTTGCCGGGATTGCGCTGACGTGCCTCGGCACGTCTTCTTGCCAGATCGCTCGCGCTCATGTGCTGGGCGCCCTCCCTTCGCCGTCAATCTCTTTTTCTCGTGATGGCAGATGGTCATCGAAACTGCAACCCTTCAAGCCTTACGATCGCGACAGGGCTGGAGCGCCGGGTGTTGCGGTCACAACGCATTGGCGCCCTATCCCTTTGTTTTACGCATCGGATCATTTGAAAGCCGCTTCGCACTTTTCGATCCTCTAGAATGGTGGCGGATTGGCGCCGCCGGCGCGCGCCAATCGCTGATCACGGATACGCGACCAGGCCAGGAAGAGCCGGGGCGCAAAATTCATGTAGAGCGGCGCCCATTCCGCCAGGACGCTGCCCATCATGGTGCCGGTGGGCACGCCGCGGCCGGAATAGCCGAGAGAGGCGACGACGCCGGGTGCCAGGTCGAACAGACGAGGAATCGTCCGCGGCTGCATGTCGAGGGCGCCGAGCCAGTAATATTGCCAATCGACCTCGGTCAACTGCGGCAGAAGCCATTTGAGCTTCTCGCGCATCAGCGCCTTGGTGAAGGCGACATCGCGACCACGCCGGCCCTCAACGAAGGCAGAGGTCACCAGCCTGCCTTCCTTGTTGTACTTGTAAATCATCGCATCGGCGCGACTGTCGACAACCGTGTTGTTGTTGGGCGCAATGACCTTGCGCAGGTTGTCACCGATCGGCTGCGTCGCCATCACCGCGACCCCCAAAGTGCTGAAGGTTTTTTCAAGGCGGGGCCAGAAGCCGGTCGTATAGGCGCCGGTGCCGCAGATCACCTTGTCGGCGAGCACCGCGCCCTGCGGCGCCTCCACGCGCCAGCGACCGGCTTCGGGAGAGATGGCCGTCACGGGGGATTGCGTAAATACTCGACCGCCGCGCGACAGGACCGCGCGCGCCAGCCCACGCGAAAGCCCAAGCGGATTGAGATGGCCGCCCTCGGGATGGAACCAGCCGCCGTGATAGCGCGGCGATCCCGTCAGTTGCGCCACCTCGTCGCGGTCGAGCATCCGCGTCGCCTTGCCGAGCGACTGATAGTAGCCGCAGCGTGCCCGCATCTTCGACAACACGCCCGGCGCATGCGCGGCCTGGACATAGCCGGTCTGCACGCCTTCGCAATCGATGTCGTAGCGGCGGATGAGATCGAAGACGAGATTGGCGGCATTGGTCTGGCGCGCGATCAGCCGCGAGGCGTAAGGCTCGCCCAGCATTTTCCGGATGGCCGGGATCTCGTAGAAATGAAAGGTTGGCGTGCAGTGGCCGGCGTTGCGTCCGGAACCGCCGTGACCGATCTCTTTGGCCTCGAGCAGGACGACGTCAACCCCCTGCTCCGCCAGATGCAAGGCGGAGGAGAGGCCGGTATAGCCGCCACCGATGACACAGACATCGGCTTGAATGCGATCGGTGAGGGCCTCCGTCCTCGGCGCCGGCGCTGCCGTCGCATACCACAGAGAAGGCTCTATCGGAGCGTCCTGTATCCTCACCTGGCGCATTCTCCAAGCTCTGCTTCGAAGCGAAGCCAGCTCTCGCCTGGCTCACTTTTGTTCGAGCCCGTGCATCTGACGAAATGATAGTAAGTTTCCACTATGGACAATGTCAATAGTTTCGGGATCGCCATGATCAGGTGTTCTCATCGGCGGGCAGAAGCGGGAACCGCCGGGGCATGCGAGGTGCATGGAACCTTGATCCGCCGGGCGCGCGGCGATAGGAATCGATTTGGTCAGTGGGGGGAATGCCGATGCCGATTTCGCGCCGCGCCTTAGTGACATCCGTGCTTGCTGCGGGACTTTTCCCAGGCCGCCAGGCGCTGGCACTTTCGGGCGAGCCGTTTCCGGTCTTCGAATCCGATGCGCAAGATGTTCCCATCAAGTTCCGGCGGTGGACCGTGGACTATGAAACGATCGAGCCGCCGGGAACCGTGGTTGTCGATACCAAGCGCCGGTTTCTTTTTCACGTGCTCGGCAACGGCAAGGCGACGCGTTACGGTGTCGGGGTGGGAAAGGATGGCAGGACTTGGTACGGCGCGGCCGAGATCGGGCGCAAAGAGAAATGGCCGGTATGGGTGCCCACGCCAGAGCATCTCGCCGAGCACCCGGAAGTTGCCAAATATATTCATGGCATGCCAGGCGGCAAGGGCAACCCGATGGGTGCGCGGGCTCTCTATCTCTACCAGGGCGAGGTGGATACGGTGATCCGCATCCATGGCGCGATCGATCCGAGGATGATCGGCAAGAAAACCACGGCGGGATGTATCAGCCTGCTCAATATTGAGGTGATCCACCTGTATGATCGCGTGGAGATCGGGACGAAAGCGGTGATCCTGCCACCCGACGTCTGATCGGTTCCAATGTCCGCCCATGGCACGACCCGGAAGCCGCCGCTGACGATCAAGTGCTATTTCCTAACGGCAATAAGAACGTTGGTTCGTGGCAAAATTCCAGGAACATGGAAATCGGCGTAAATCTAACAGGCTCATTGCCATTTTGCTGCCCAGATAGCAGATCAGCTTGGCTTTGCAGTTTAGAGGGAAAGCAAATGTCAAAGAGATATATTCGGGCAGCACGTGTTGCTGCCATCGGGGTTTCGCTCGCATTCATTCCTTTCACGTTCAATGTTGGAGACGGCTTCTATTCGCAAGCCGAGGCGGCCAGCGCCAATGCCGGAGGAAACGGCAAGGGCGGAGAAAACAATGGTGGCGGCGGAATTGGCAATGGCGGCGTGAACAAAGGGGGCGGTGCAATTGCTAACGCCAGCACATCTGATCCTAGTCCAAACGACCTTGGGCGGCTAAACGGGTTCATGAACGCCTCGTCGACAGCCCTGCAAAAAGCCGCGCCCGATTCGGCGATTGGCATAGTAGCCATTCAGTATGCGGGCGCTTTGTCTGCCTATGAGGATGCGCTGGCCAATCAGGGACAGGGGCCAGCCCCGACACTTGATGACGCCGCGGCAATTCTGGCCAAGGCAGCGAACAAGCCGCTTTCGCCGGAAATCGTGGCTACCATCAATGAGCGGCTCGCCGCTGAGAACCCCGACAACCTGAGCCTTGCCGGCTTTGCCAATCCGACAAACGATCCTGTCATCGCTGATGCGAACACTCAGCTGGCCACAAGCCTCGCCGGACTTGCCAACACATTACAGGATTCTGAAACCAATCAGGGCCTCGGCCCCATCTATTAGGGCCCTTTAACCCGCCGTCGTTTTTTACTTCAACGGCGGGCGATGCTGGATGCCCGGAAAGGAATTCCCCAAAGGAGCTCCTTAGCGCAATTCCCGCCAAAGTCTTCGAAGGCGGGTCAGTGTCTAGATGATACCGTTTGCCCAGCGTTGGACGGAGGCAATTCCAGATCTCTGACCGCCTCGGATCGAACTCGGATGGATTGCGGCTCATCACTGCCTCTATTAGAAGCCGGTACGGATCGTTATCCCAGATTGGTAATGTGGAGCGCAGCGGCCTGCAGTCGATCTCGCCTATGTCATAGAGAATCTGCGGCGTGGGCTGCGATACAATTTCGGCACGTTCTCGTTCGGCCTTGTGAAGCCGACGGGCTTCGCTCCTAGTTTTCAATGCCGAATACCAAGAGCTACCCGGGCTATCAGTCTTTGGATGGAAAATGGTGAGATTTGCCAGATGCTTGTGCATGACAGTCTCCATTGTAAGACGTCGAAGAAGCATAAGGCCTAATTTTGGAGAGCGCTGTGGGTAAAATCACAATGAAAAATGTCTCACCAACAATTTTCTCGACGCCTTGAAATAAGTCTAATGGAACCATGGGCGCTTCAGGCTTTGCGCCCTTGGACAATAGCCGATGTTGTTGGACTTGACCGCGAAAGCGAGGGATTG
>VAZZ01000025.1 GCA_005884715.1 Alphaproteobacteria bacterium
GGCACGGGTGTTCGAAAAACCCGCCGCCAAGAAACCGGCCACGCCAACACGATGAAAACACATGAAGATCCCAGCCATCCCGAAACGGATGCTACGCCAGGGCAGGCGCAAATTCTACTAAAAACTCGCTAAAACTCGATCTTAAATCTATGGTTTACAGGTTCTTAAGATGCTCCCCGGATTTGAAACAAACCTGTATTTTCAAAGCGAAACGATGCGCCAGGTGGCGTAAGGGGTGAGCTTGATTCGCGCCCCCTTGACGGCGGCATTGACCCTGTCCAGCAATTCCGGCTTCTGCGCCGCTCGGACGAAGCGCGAATCATCCAGGACGACAGCGCGTCCGCCCACGAACTTGCAGCCGATATCGACGGTCACGTCTTCGCCCGTGAGATTGGCGATCCATAGTTCCGTTCTGCCATCGGTGCGCCTTGCGGCGAGCGCTTGAACATTGCGGGGAGCGCCGATCGTGACATCGAGCAGATCCGCTCCCTTGAGCCGCGCCAGCCCGCGCAGGACATGGAACAGTGGATAGACGCCCTTGTTCCGGTCGAACCAGGCCTGCGGCCAGGAGGCTTTGCTGTAGACGGCGCCGAACGGGCCGGTTAGTCCGCCGAGCGCTACGGCCTGCGCCCCGTTACGGGCGAAATGCGCGAAATAGGCGAAATTCCAGACCGCGCCAATGAGCCCGCGCTGGCGCGGGTCGTTGCGGTTCATGGCCTGGCGCAAGTCCTTCGGGTTGGCCTGAGGGGCAGCACCATAGGGATTGAAGCGCATGCCAATGGCGCTGGGGCCGACCACGAAGGGCTTGCCGCCACTGAAGGCGCGCACGCTCTTCGCCATGGCGGGAAGCGCTTCAAGGCCCTCCGTCACCGAGCGGTCATCGCCCGCATGGACGAGGGCTGAATTGGTGAAGGTGATGAAATCGGCATGTTCGGCGGGCGGGCGCTTGCGGTTGATCTCGGTGAAATAACTCATCATGCCGGCGCCAATGCGCGCTCCTGGAAACAGCAGTCGGGCGAGCTTGCAGATATCGGCCAGAGGCGGGCAGGGCGGCCAGGGGCCAGTTGGCTGCGTGCTCTTCATGTCGGCAGCGGGCGACAGGAACACGCGCCTGAATGGTGCTTCGAGGCGCAACACCATCTTGCCAAGGGCAGCGATCTCCTCCTCGAAGCCTTCGACCCTGGTGACGACCGCTTCGAGCCAGGCTTCCGCCTTCAAGGCCTCAGCGACCTTCAGCATGGCTTTCAGCGATTTCCGGTCGTGGCCAAGGCGTGGGTCATAATGGCAAATGACGTAAGCCGGCTTGATCTTGCGCAAGGTGGCGGCGGCCTTCAATGAGCTTGCGGCATCTTCAGGCGCGAGGCCGACACCCAGAGGCGGGACGTTGCCGAGCTTCTTGCCCACTCGCACCGTCACGGCCGTCGGTTTGCGCCCCGGGGCAGTGCTTCTGCCTTCGACGCGCAAGGAGACCTTCTGCGCCAGCCTCTCGCCCGCGGAGAGTGTGTAGGGCCAGGGCCTGGCCAGCGGGCGCACATAGGTCTTGTAGGATGCATCCATCCAGTTGCGCTGGTCTTCCATCTCATAGATGTCACCTTCCATGCGGCAGACGACTTTCGCCCCCGGCGCAAATTCGTGAGTGATGGCGCGCATATTCATGATCGGCTGGGCGGGTGAGATCAGGTCGGGGAATTTCGTGTCGATGATCTTGCCGTCGGCCGTCTCGACTCGCGCCGGCGCGCCCGCGACACCGGCAATCGGGTGCAGCACGACAAAGCCGGTGCGGTTGGTGATGAAATCGCTGACCGCCTTGCCTTCGGCGGAGAAGTCGATGCTGCCATCGGCCGCGCCCTTGATCAGCGCCGAATAGCGGAAGGACTGCTCCTTGTCCTTCGTCTCGGCATCATACCTGATCGAGAAAATCTCGCCGTCCTCCTCAATCAGGAGATTGGAAAGAGCAGGCGCGTAAGTGGCCCAGTTTCTGTCGCGCACGATAAACGAAATGGCGCGGATCATCTCGACGCCACCATATCTGCTGTAGCGCAGACTACCGCCCTCGAATTCGGAGCTGAGGGAGCCCGCCTTCACGATAAGGGGCGGGGTGACCCGCTCATCGGTGCCGAACAGGCGCACAGCGCGTGACGGTTCGTTATCGATCATGACGGGCCTCCCCTGACGTCTCCTACCCGACGCCCGTCATCCCGGTGACCTCCTCCCTTCTCCCGCGCGCAGCGTGGGAGAAGGTGCCCAAAGGGCGGATGAGGGCTCTTTCTCGAAGCGAGCAAAGACGTCAAAAGTATTTCGTGTTTCGGGCAAAAGCCCTCACCCGGCCTTCGGCCACCCTCTCCCATTGCTTCGCAACGGGCGAGGGGGAAAATCGAGGATGGCTCGCCTGCCTCTGGATGGCGAAGTGAAAGAGAGTGCGAAATCTTCATCGATGACTCACGTTTCCCTCAGCACTTTCCCGCTTTCGGGCTCGATCAGGATGAAATGCGCAAGGTCGAACTGGATGGCGATCTTGTCGCCTGGCTTGCCGGCATCATGCGCATCCAATTCCGCCATCACCGGTTCGCTGCCGATCATGAAGGTGACATAAGTGCGCGCCCCCGTCGGCTGGACCAGATCGATCGTGCTCTTGACATGGGCCGCCCTGGCGTTTTGGGCGCGATCGATATGCTGGGGCCTGATGGCGAAGATGACCGGCTTGCCAAGATGGGGCTTGATGCGCCCGTTCTCGGGCTCGGCCAAATGCAGCGTCTGTCCATCGGCAAAGACGATGCCGGACTTGCCCAGTGTGGCGGCGATGAAATTGATCTTGGGCGAGCCGAGGAAGCCCGCGACGAAGCGGGTCTTCGGCTTCTCGTAGAGTTCGAGCGGCGTTCCCGATTGTTCGATCTGGCCCGCATTCATGAGCACGATCCGGTCGGCGAGCGTCATCGCCTCGATCTGGTCATGGGTGACATAGATCATGGTGGCGCCGAGTTCCTGATGCAGCCTTTTGATCTCGCTCCTCATCTCATCGCGCAGCTGCGCGTCGAGATTGGAGAGGGGTTCATCGAAGAGGAAGATCTGTGGATTGCGCACGATGGCTCGGCCGATGGCGACACGCTGGCGCTGGCCGCCGGAAAGCTGGCGGGGCAGGCGCTCCAGCAGCTGGTCGATATTCAGCATGGCGGCGGCGCGGCGCACCCTTACCTCGATCTCAGCCTTTGGAAAATTCCGCGCCCGCAGGCCAAAGCCGATATTCTTGGCCACCGTCATATGCGGATAGAGGGCATAAT
>VAZZ01000240.1:0-1634 GCA_005884715.1 Alphaproteobacteria bacterium
GACAAGGACCAGGAACTCCCCGTCCTTGACGTCGAGATCGACGCGCGACAACGCCAAGGTTCCGTCATCGAAGCGCTTGCCGACCGACTTGAAGCTGAGCGTCGCCATCAGCGCGCGCTCTTTGCGAGTTTGATCGTTTCACCGGTCTTCGCTGCCTCCTCGATGGCGGTGAGCACGCGGGTGACCTGCAGCCCGTCCTCGGCATCGGCGAGCACTGGCGTGTCGAGCGTCACCGCATCGACGAAACGCGCGATCGCTTCCATGACGAAGCCGCCGATGCGCCCGCCTGCTGCCGGCGTCACGCCCAGCATGTCTTCCCCGCGCAGGCCCGCCCCGGCATATTTCTTGAAAGTGCCATTCTGCGCCGTGTCGATGGCGAGCGAACCCTTCTCGCCGACGATCTCGACCTTGAAGTCGAAGACGAGCGGCAGATCGCGCGGCAATACCCAGCTGTTCTCAAGCGAGGCGACAGCGCCATTATCGAATTCGAGGAGCGCCAAATGCACATCCGCCGTATCGACGCCTTGGCCGGCGAGGAAGCCATGCCGCTTCATCGCCTGGACGCGCACCACCTCGGCGCCGAGCGCGAAGCGCAGGGCATCGACGGCATGGCTGCCGAGGAACCACAATGCGGACGATTTGGCGGCCCAGCTCAACAGCTCGAAGGGCACGAACAGCGTGTTGGAGAGCCTGGCCGAAGCATGCAGCGGCAGGCCGATCTCACCGGCGTCGATCGCTTGCTTGACCGCATGCAGCGCCGGATTGACCCGGTTGTGGAAGTCGACCATGACTTTCGCCGGACCCTTGGCGGCGAGCGCCGCGATCTTCTCGGCTTCGGCGAGCGTCGTGGCGAGGGGCTTTTCGCTGAGCACATGCTTCCCCGCTTCGATTGCCGCCAGCACGATATCGGCATGGGCGAAGTCGGGCGTTGCGACAGTCACCGCTGCCACGCCGGGGTCAGCGATGAGATCGCGATAATCCGTATAGGCTTTGCGGGCGCCGAACTGTTCCTGCATCGTGTGCGCCCGCTTGGGATCGAGGTCGCAGACGGCGGCGAGCTCGGCATTGGGCAGTGCATTGAGGGTCTTGCAGTGGAAGGACCCCCAGAGACCGCCGCCGACGACGCCAAACCCGGTTTTCGCTTTGGATGTTCTGGAAGATGCGGTCATGTCAGCCCTTTACTGAACCAAAGGTGAGCCCGCGCACGACATAACGGTCGAGCGCCAGGAAGATGAGCATGGGAGGAATCATGGCGGCGACGGCGGCCGCGGCAATGAAGCCCCAGGTGACGCCGGCGGTGCCGAAGTATCTCAGTGTGCCGACCGGCAGCGTCGCCGTCGCGCGGTTGCTGAGCACCAGCGGAAAGGCGGCATTGTTCCACGAGAAGACGAAGGCGAACATCGAGGTGACGATGACGCCCGGCAGAATGAGCGGCAGCACGATGCGCCTGATGATCGTCGCCGTCGAAGCGCCGTCGACGCGCGCCGCCTCCTCGATCTCGACCGGCACCTCGTCGATGAAACTGCGCAACAGCCAGATCGAGAACGGGATGGTCAGCGTCTGCAGGATGAGGATCATCGAGAAATAGCTGCCCTTGAGTCCGGCGGCGCTGGCCAGGATCGAATAGGGAATGA
>VAZZ01000240.1:1672-2804 GCA_005884715.1 Alphaproteobacteria bacterium
CGGCCGGCAGCGAGAAGGGAAGATTGAGCAGGACGGCACCCGCCGCGACCACCAGGCTGTTGACCAGTTGCGGCAGGTTGTTGCCGGGATTGCCGAAAGCGTAGTTGACCGAATCCCAGACGGGAGTGAAGGCGAGGACCGGCGGCATGGTGAAGAAGGTATCGGCCGGGCGGATGGCGAGCAGCACGAACCAGAAGATCGGTCCGATGAAGATAACGAGCAGCAGCAGCATGAGGGCATAGAGCGCTGCCGTCCCAAGCCTGGTGTCTCCCGCTGGCATGATCAGTCCAGCTCCTTGAACGCGAAGAACACCAGAAGGGCGATGATCGCATTGACGACGATGACCATGAGCCAGGTCATGGCGCTGGCGAGGCCGATATTGAAATCGACCAGGCCATATTGATAGAGGCTGTAGCCGAGCGTGCGGGTCGAAGCGCCAGGCCCTCCCTTGGTCAGGACCAGAACCAGGTCGAACGTGTTGAAGAGCTGCATGAAGCGCAGCATGATCACGATCATCGCCGTCTTCTTGATGAGCGGGATCTTGATCCGCATCAGCATCGCCCATGGCGAGGCCTTGTCGATACGCGCCGCCTCGATGATGTCGAGCGGTATCGACAAGAGGCCGGCATATAGGACGATGGCAAAGAACGGCGTCCACTGCCAGATATCGGCGAACATGATGGCCCAGAGCGCGGTGGTGCTCGAGCCGAGCAGGCCTTCGGCAGGCAAGGGTATGCCGAGCGAGGCGAGGAGCCACGGAATGAGCCCGCCGCCCGGGTCATACATATAGCGGAACAGGAAGCCGACCACTATGGGCGCGATGGTCGTCGGCATGATGAGGAGCGCGCGCGTCACATTCATGCCCGGCACCTGGCGCACCAGGAGCAGAGCGATGGCAAGTCCGAGGACGAATTCGATGGCCGTGCCGGCGATGGTGATGAGGAGGGTGTTGTAAAGAGCGCCGAAGAAGAACGACCCCGACAGCGCCATTTCGTAATTGCCCCAGCCGATGAAGCCCATTGGCGTCGGACTCATCTGCAGATTCCAGAAATAGAAGCTGGATTTGAGCGCGAAAATCAGCGGGAAGGCGATCAGCGCCACCAGCAGGATGATCGATGGGCTGATCAGCAGC
>VAZZ01000241.1 GCA_005884715.1 Alphaproteobacteria bacterium
ATCGCCGTCGTGCATAATGGCCAGCTCACCAATTACTGGATGATGCGGCGCGAATTCGAACGCCGCGGCCATCGCTTCATGTCGAACTGCGATTCGGAATTGCTGGCGGTCTACACTGCCTACAATCTCGAACATGGCGCGACCCTCGAAGACTCGCTGCGCCAGTCGATACAGGACATTGACGGCGTCTTCACTTATCTCGTCTCGACTAAGGATTCGCTCGGCATGGCCAAGGACACAATGGCCGCCAAGCCGATGGTGCTCTACGAAAGCGATGACCTCGTGGCGCTGGCTTCCGAGGAAGTGGCGATCAGAAGCGTCGTTCCGCACGAGATCGATACCTGGGATCCCTATGATGAGGAGGTTCGCGTATGGCGGGCTTGACGACGACCAAACATGCCCATGTCTCGCATGACATGGGCATGGACACCGAGGCATTGCGCGGCAAGACGCAGCAGCGCTTCTTCGACGTGACGGAGGAGGCTGGCGGCTATGGGTATCCCGACGCGCTCGATGTCGATTTCAACAAGCGTGCCGAGCTCGATTGCGAGAAACTCGACAGTAAGCAGATCAATGCCCAATTGCGCGATCTGATGAAGCGCGGCTATGGCACCATCGTGCTGCAGAATCCGGGCTCCAAGCACTCGCTCGCCGTCGGCATCCTCAACCGGCTCAATCTTTATATCGAAGGCTCCTGCGGCTATTTCGCGGTGGGCCTGCTCGATGGGCCGAATGTGAAGATCAAGGGCCGCGTCGGCTGGGCCTGCGGCGAGAACATGCTGTCGGGCACCATTCTCATCGAAAAGAATGCCGGTTCGCAGTTCGGCGCAGCTTTGCGTGGCGGTGACATCGTCTGCAAGGGCTCGGTCGGTTCGCGCACCGGCATCGACCAGAAGGGCGGCAATATCATCGTCGGCGGCGACACCGGCTCGTTCTCGGGCTTCATGATGCAGCGTGGCCGCTTGGTGATCTGCGGCAATGCCGGCAAGAATCTGGGCGACTCCATGTATGACGGCACCATCTATCTGGGTGGCGAGGCGAGAAGCCTCGGTGTCGATGCGGTGCCGGGCGAAATGACCGATCTCGACCGCGATTGGCTGACCCGCAAGCTCAAGATGTATGGGCTTTATCCCGCTCAGGGCCTCGGCCATTTCAAGAAGATCGTCGCCGGCAAGCAATTGTGGAACTACGACAATCTCGAGCCCGGCGAAAAGAAGCTGGTGCTCTAGGTTTTCCGTCATCCCGGCGAAAGCCGGGATCCCCTGAGCAAGTGCAATCTGGGAAACACTGCTCGCGCGGGATGAATTTAATGGGTCCCGGCTTTCGCCGGGATGACGAAGTGAGGTGAGGATCTGCCATGGCCAAAAAGCCAGCGAAGAAAGCAACCAAAAAGCCAGCTAAAGCAAAGGCTAAATCCCGAACGACTGCGCTCGCCAGGACCAATGGCAATGGTGCCGTGAAGCGCACAGCCACGGGCCTCGCGGCCTTTTCGCGCGCGCCGGCCGAGAGCAAGAAATATATCCTTGGATCGTCCAAGATCTTCACGCCCGAAGTGATGAACGACATCCACATCAAGTCGGAGCTCGGCCGCTACCGCATGCGCGGCTTCTCGCTGTTCAAGAAGATCCCACATTGGGATGACCTCACCTTCCTGCCGGGCACGCTTACCCGCTTCGTCATCGAGGGTTATCGCGAGAAATGCGACACCCAGACGATCATCGGCCCGCGCGCCAAGCGTCCGATGGTGCTCGATATCCCGGTCTACGTGACCGGCATGTCCTTCGGCGCGCTTTCCTATGAAGCGAAGATCGCGCTCGCCCGTGGCGCCACCATGGCCGGTTCTGCCACCTGCTCGGGCGAAGGCGGCATGATCCCC
>VAZZ01000242.1:0-388 GCA_005884715.1 Alphaproteobacteria bacterium
AGGCGGTCGGTCTCGCAATAGCGGCTGCCGAGAAGATAGAGCAGCGTGTCCGTCGGCAGATCCTCCACCGCATGCTGCCGGGCATCGGCCGCGATCGTGTCCGGCAGGCCGCTGTCGCGCACCAAGCCGTCGCCTGAAATGCGTATCCGGCCGGCCGGCGCCATGATGCGGCTGCACCAGTTACCGAAGTCGTCGCGATAGGGCGTGACCGGCACCGAGGGATCGGTGGTGAGATGATCGGGCGTGATAACATCGGATGCCCGGGTGAAATGAATGCCGAGGACCATGATCATCGGCGTCGGTTGCGGGAAATCATAGATCAGCTCGTAACCGACGCGGATCTTCATGCGGCGTCCTCCGACGCCCGAAGTTCCGTCACGAAAAATCA
>VAZZ01000242.1:400-3019 GCA_005884715.1 Alphaproteobacteria bacterium
CTTGCAGATCGGCTCGCGATGGCGGTCGAATGTGACCATAAGGGCGGCCTCGCTTTTAGGCGACGGGGCATCGAGGCTGCGGAGGGCATCTTCCTCGACGAAGAACGCCCATTCGAGGGCGCCGTCATAGCCTGAAAAACGCACACAGTGCCGTGTCGCATCATAGCGCCGGCTGAGATTGGGAAATTCGATTGTCATTACGCATCCTACCGCGTTCGCATGGTAAAGGCTCGTCATATTATGGAAGCGCGCCTGTTATCTTGACGAGGCCCGGATCCGAGCACCCGTGTCCCCATCGAACAGGAAGACGGACGTCTCCTGAAAGTCGATGCCGATCGGCTCGTCCATCGCATAATGCGCCGATTTGTCGGCCTTCACCGTCACCGTCCGGTCGCCAACCTGGCAGGAGATCAGCGTGTGGTCGCCGATGAGCTCCAGCGCATAGACGCGCGCCTTGATCTTGCCCTTGTCCGGGCTCGTCACCCGGCAGTCCTCGGGCCTGAGCCCGGCCGTCACTGTCTTGGCGAACCCCGCGATGCCGGTCTTGAACCGTCCTTCCGGCCAGATGAAATTGCCGTCTTTCTGTTCGCCGTCGAGGAAATTCATCGGCGGTGAGCCGATGAAGCCGGCGACGAAGAGATTGGCCGGATCGTCATAGATGCGCCGCGGCTCGGCAATCTGCTGAACGACGCCCTTGTTCATGATGGCGACGCGATGCGCCAGCGTCATCGCCTCGACCTGGTCATGCGTGACATAGATCGTCGTGACGCCGAGCTCCGCCTGCAGTCGCTTCAGTTCCGAGCGCATGGCGCCCCGCAATTTGGCGTCGAGATTGGAGAGCGGCTCGTCCATCAGGAACACCGACGGCCTCCTCACCATGGCGCGGGCGAGCGCCACGCGCTGGCGCTGGCCGCCCGACAGCTGGCGCGGATAGCGCTCGAGATATTCCTCGAGATGCACCTTGACCGCGGCATTGCGGATAGCGGCGTCGCGTTCGGCCGGCGGGCTCTTACGCATCTTGAGCGGATAGCCGATATTCTCGGCGACTGTCATATGCGGATAGAGCGCATAGGACTGGAACACCATCGCGACATCGCGATATTTGGGCAGCACATGGGTGACATCGCGCTCGCCGATCAGGATTCCCCCGGAGGTCACCGTCTCGAGCCCCGCCACCATGCGCAGCGCCGTCGTCTTGCCGCAGCCCGAAGGACCTAGCAGCACCAGAAATTCGCCATCCGCGATCTTGAGATCGAGGCCTTTGACGACCTCGACCGGGCCGAAGGATTTGTAGATCTGCGAAAGCGTGACCTGCATGGTGCCGAACCTAACCCTTCACCGCGCCGACCAGGAGGCCGCGCGCAATATGTTTCTGCAGCACGCTCGCAATCGCGACCACCGGCGCGATCATGACGACGATCAGCACCGACATGTTCCACCATTGCGGCCCCCGCGTGGTGTTCTGGGCCGAGACCAATACTGGCATGGTCTGCGCTTTGACGTTGGAGAGGAAGAGGGCGAGGAGATATTCGTTCCAGGCGAGGATGAGAACCAGCAGGAAGGTGGCGACCAGCCCCGAGCGCACCAGCGGCAAGGCTATGGTGGCGAAGACCCGCAGTTTCGAGGCGCCGTCGATCTCGGCACTCTCCTCGAGGTCGAGCGGGATCGCGGCGAAAAAATCGCGCGTCAGCCAGACGACGATCGGCAGGTTGACGGCGGTATAGGTGGCGATGAGGGCGGCCTGCGTGTCGAGCAGGCGCAATTGCTGGAACATCACATAGATCGGCAGCACGGCGACGATCGGCGGCATGATGCGGTTGGAGATGATCCAGAATTCGATGTCGTTATTGCCGACCGCCGCCTGGGTACGGCCGATGAAGGTGAACATCGCGATGACGAACAAAGCGAGGGCTACGCTCGTAGCGATGGGCCATGTGACCCCGAAGCTCGCCACCGCGGCGATCACCGCGACGAGGAGGAGCACAAAGAGCGCGACACCCGCGAGCTTGACCTCAAAGCGGATGCGCACCAGCGCATAGGCTGCGAGCGAGCCGATGAGGAGTGCTAACGTGGTGCTCGCCAGGGCGACGACCACGGAATTGAGATAAGGCCCCAGAGTGTAGTTCTGCAGGAGCATGAAATCCCATGCCTGCAGCGAGGGCGTGAAGTCGATGAAGGGCAGATAGAACGGCCCGTTGTCGACTTCGCCCGGTCCCTTGAATGAGGTGATCAGCACCCAATAGAGCGGCACCAGCACCACCAGCGCCCACAAGAAGAGGAGCGCATAGGTGATGATGAAGGCGACGAGCGATTGCCGGTCGATGGCCTTAGGCTCGAACAGCCGCTGCGCCAGCGATTTCTGGGGCGCGCTCATGCTTCGAACCGGCGCGCCGGCCGTACCACGAAATTGAAGAAGGATACACAGCAGATGGTCGAGATGAAGAGCAGCATATAGCCCACCGCCGCCGAACTGCCGAGATCCTGGGTGCGCCAGGCGATGAAGGAATGGAGCGTCATCGATTCGGTCGCGAGGCCGGGCCCGCCGCCGGTCAGCACATTGGGCAGGTCGATGATCTTGAACGCCTCGATGAGGCGGATCAGCACGACGGTCGCGGCGAT
>VAZZ01000243.1:0-1312 GCA_005884715.1 Alphaproteobacteria bacterium
TGGCGCAGCAAGGAGCGGGGGCGCCCCCCGGAGGCGGTCAGCCGGGCGTCGGCCAAAGCGAAATCCGCCTCGGCATGTCGGCGGATTTTTCGGCGAGTGCACGGGCGCTCAGCATCGAGCTCTACCGCGGCGCCATGGCCTATCTGATTCCGCTCAACAAGGCCGGCGGCGTCAATGGCCGGCGCGTCGAGCTCACGGCCTATGACGACAAGTACCAGCCCGACCTCGCGATCCAAAACACGCTGAGGCTGATGAAAGATGACGTCTTCGCGCTGTTCTCTTATGTCGGCACGCCGACCATGATCCGGACGCTGCCGCTTCTGCGGATGCGTCAAGCCGAGCATTTCCTCCTGTTCTTCCCCTTCACCGGCGCCGACGCCAATCGAATTCCGCCGTATGACAAGTTCACCTTCAATCTGCGAGCCTCATACGACCAGGAGACCGCGGGGCTTGTCGATCACTTCGTTGCCCTACATCGAACTCGCATCGCGGTGTTTTATCAGGCGGACGCATATGGCCGGGCAGGATGGGCCGGCGTGCGCAAGGCATTGGCCAAGCACGGACTGGAGATCGCCGGCGAAGCCACTTATCGGCGCGGCTCGCCTTTCGACCAGAGCTACGATCCCCAGGTGGCGATCATGGAGCGTCTGCAGCCTGAAGCCGTCATCTGTGTTGGCACCTCTCCGGCCTGTGCCGGGTTCGTCCGCGACATGCGCGACAGGGGCGTCGACTGCCCGATCGCGACGATTTCGTTCGTCGGCGCCGACATCGTGCTCAAACTACTGTCCGATGCCGAGCGGAACTCGACCAAGCATTACCCCTCCCAACTCGTGAGCTCTCAGGTTGTGCCGAGCTATCAGGACGACTCGCTGCCCGTCGTGCATGAATATCGCGAGGCGATGGACCGCTACCGCGATGCCATCATGCCGCCCGACTCCTTGATTTACCCGGAAGGAAAGACGCCCGAAACGGAGTATGCACCACTTCCGTACAGCTTCGTCAGCTTTGAAGGTTATCTGAACGCCAAGATGTTCGTCGCGATCCTGCAGCGGATGGGCGCCAATCCCAGGCGCTCCGATCTGGCGCAAGCCGCGATGACCACGGGCGACTTCGATCTCGGCCTGCGGCAGCCGCTTTCCTTCGGTGGCCCCACAGACCGACGCCAGGCCTTGGACAAAGTCTACTATGCCGTGATCCGAGGCGGCCAGTTGATGCCTTTGCACGATGGTGAATGGGAGGCTTGGGTGAAACGATGAGGATCGCTCGGTTCTATCAGAAGACTCTGTTTGGCATCTTTGCCCTCATGGGGCTC
>VAZZ01000243.1:1443-5535 GCA_005884715.1 Alphaproteobacteria bacterium
ATGGAAGGCTTGGGTGAAACGATGAGGATCGCTCGGTTCTATCAGAAGACCCTGTTTGGCATCTTTGCCCTCATGGGGCTCATCTTGGTGTCGACTTCCGTCATTTACGTCCATACCGTCGACCGGCAGCTCACCGACTATTTCCTGAACAGCAGCCGAGCGATCGCGCGCGCAATTGCCAACTCGGACAGCGACCTGATCGTCAACCAGAACTATTCGGCCCTGCAGTCCGTCATCGACCAGTACGTTGACATCCCAGGCGTCTCCTATGTTTTCGTGGTGGACGGAGAGGGAACCATCATCGCTCATACCTTCGTTCCCGGCGTGCCGGACGAGATCACTGCCGACTACAAGGACGGCAAGGATGTCTATGATCGCTCCCTCGCTGGCCTCGGAAACTTTTCGGAGGTGACGGCGGGCATCATTGCCGGCCAGGCCGGCCGCGTGCATGTCGGCATGGACAAAGGCTACTTCGCCTTGCAAGTTCAGACGGCCATCGGCAGGGTAGTCTACCTCCTCACCATCATCTTCGTCGTCAGCGTGCTGGCGACATACGGGCTGATGTATCAGGTATCTCGGCCGCTTCATCTCCTGGGTAGCTATGCTTGGCATTCCTTATCCGGGGAGAAACACTCGCCTCCGGCCGCCTCTCGGCTCAAGCGCCTACTCGGGCGCATTGACGAAGTAGGCGAGCTCAGCAGATTGATTCACAGGGCTACCGGCGGGGAGGCGTAAGCATGCGCACGCAAGACCGCGTGCCCAACCGGAGGCTGATCGCGGCCGCATGCACGGTCCTGCAGCTCTGTCTCGGCACCGTTTATGCCTGGAGCTATTTCCAGCCTCTCTTGGTGGAGCGGTTTCGTTGGAGCAACACCGATACCTCATGGGCTTTCAGCCTGAATATCTGCTGTCTCGGCTTGTCCGCGGCATGGGGTGGGATCAATCTTGCCAAGATCGGACCACGCAAGCTGGCTGTCGCCGGCGGCATTCTCTTCGCGGCGGGCTACGCCATAGCAGCGCTCGCGCTTGCGGTGAAGAGTCTCCCGCTTTTTTATCTGGGTTATGGCGCCGTCAGTGGGATCGGCATCGGCTTGGGCTATGTGACACCGATGACGACTGTTATCAAATGGTTTCCCGACAGAAGAGGGCAGCTGACCGGCATCGTCGCCATGGGTTTCGGACTCGGCGCCTTCGTCCTCAGTGTCGTGCTCGCGCCGATCCTGATGCACATGCTCTACGGGAATCTGACGCTCGTGTTCGCAGCACTTGGTGCCATCCTCGGCTCTGTCGCCATCGGCTCCGCGGCGATGCTGAGGAACCCTCCGGATGGCTATCTCCCCGCCGGCTTTGTACCGGCGGCACAACGGGGGAGTCTCGTCGAGGGTCCCTATGCGCGCGCGGAGGACGAGGCCGACCTGCCGCTCAGGGAATATCTCCTGGCCGGCCAATACGCGATCATGTGGTTCATCTTCTTTCTCAACATAACAGCCGGCATCTCGATCATCAGCTTTCTATCGCCGTTGTACCAGGACATCTGGAGGCTCGATCACCCAACCTTGGAGCGGTCGGTCCTCGCCGGCTACGGCGCCACGCTGATCGCCGTCAGTTCCCTGTTCAACGGCGTGGGGCGCATCGCCTGGGGGGCCCTTTCGGAGCGGCTCGGCCGCATCAATACTTTTCGCGTCCTGTTCGCCTCGCAGCTGGTCGTGTTTGGCATTCTTATGACGGAGCACGACCCGTGGGTCTTCGCCATTTTGGTGTGTTATGTGCTGAGTTGCTTCGGCGGCGGCTTCGCGATCATGCCGTCGATGGTAACCGACGTTTACGGGACGAAGCGCATGTCGCGGCTCTATGGCGTCATCCTCACCGCCTGGTCGGCCGCAGGAGTGGTGGGACCGCTCGTGATAGCGAGCCTCAAGGACAGCTATCCCGATCGCGCCGTCATCTATTCGTTCCTGCTCAATATTCTTGTGCTCGGGGTCGCCTTCACCTTTAGCTTCCTCGTCAATGACGAGCGGTTCGTACCACGGCGGATCCTCCTTCAGGTCTTCGCCGGAAAACGCCTCATGGCGGTGCCGTTACGGCCTGATGATGACACGCTATCGGTTTCCTGAGACCGGCATATATGTCGTCCGACCGCCGGGACAGCACCCGGCGCGAAAAGTCCGGGCGCTCACCGAACTGATGATCCAACATTTCAGATAGTGTCGGGCACGCCTCGTCACTTACTTTCCTTGAGATCGAGCGCGCTGGTCAGGACGCCTAATGGTTTTTGTTTGTGCGCAGCGATCGCGCTGTCGCGCACGGTGATGCCGTGCAGGGTTGGCAGCTCGAAACGGCGCGTGATGAAGCGCAGGATCGACGTCGTGTCCATCGGCGTGTGGTCGATGAAGGCGCGGCGCGCATAGGGCGAGACGATGATGGCGGGGATACGCGAGCCAGGTCCCCAGCGGTCGCCCTTGGGCGGCGCCACATGGTCCCACAGGCCGCCATTTTCGTCATAGGTCACGACGACAAGCATATGCGGCCATTGCGGGCTCTTCTCCAGATGCGCGATCACATCGGCGATATGAGCATCGCCTGCCTCGATGTCGGCATAGCCGGAATGCTCATTGAGGTCGCCCTGCGGCTTGTAGAAAGTGACTTGCGGCAGCGTGCCGGCGTCGATCGCCTTGATGAACTCTACGCCAGCGAGGCCGCCGTCGCGAAGATGCTCGGCGCGGGCTGCCGTGCCCGGTGCGAAATTGGCATAATAGTTCAGGGGCTGGTGGTGATATTGGAAGTTCGGCACCGGAGTCTTGTTGCCGTGGGCGAGCACATCGAGCCAGGCCCCGCTGTACCAGGCCCAGCTGACGTGCTTGAGGGTAAGGAGATCGCCGATCGTCGGCTCGGTCTGAGGCGGGAGCGTCGTCGGCTTTGCCGGATCCGCCAACGCCTTGTCCCCGTCCTTGGCCGGTTCATTGCCGCTCGGCTGGTAAGGCGGCTGCATGGTGTTCACGGCATAGAAGTCCGGCGTGAGATTGCCGTCGCCGACGAATTTCGGAGGGCCGTCCATTGCCGATTTCGGTGAATTGGCGGCGGCCTTGAGCGTCACCCCATCCGCTTCGACCACGGCGATCGAAGGCTTGGCCGGGCTCTTATCGGCATTGGGATAGGTGGGCGCGCAGGCGCAGACCAGCCATTGATGATTGAAGAAGGAACCACCGAAGGCTCCCATGAAGAAGTTGTCGGCCAGAGCGTATTTCTGGGCGACCTTCCACGTCGCCATCTTGGAGCCGTCCCACAAGCTCATCACCAGGGCACCAGAATCGGCATAGGCGACGAACTTGTCGTTGCGCCCGCCATCGATCTGCATCTGGTGCTGATAGAAACGGTGCCATAAGTCGCGTGTGAGAGTGCCATAGCCAAGGTTGAAGCCCTTGGGATCATCTGCGCGGAAGGGGCGATTCGGCAGATGCTCGGTCTGAGCCTGGGTTACCGGCGGTGTCACGCCCTTGCCGGTCAGGCCTTCCCAGATCGGCGGCAGCTCGCGCAAAGGCTTGCCGTTACGGTCACGCTGGATGCGCGCGCTTTGGGGCGCCTTCGCCACGCCGTTGGCGCCCGGGAAATTGCCATAGAGATTGTCGAAGCTGCGGTTCTCCCCATAGATCACCACCACGGTGTCGATCAACTTCAGATTATCGGCGGCAAGTGCCGGAGCTAGCGTAGCGATAAAAACACTCAAGGCACAAATGACCATCGCTGATTTCGTCCGCATTCGGGCCTCCTGCATCCATCCAGCTGTTGCTATTGTTCTTCTCACCATAGCAAGGACGATCATCGATGACACGCCTGGATCGCAGCAAGGTCATGCAAAATGCGGATTAAGCCTTGGATCCTCCTATTGGCGATCATCCTGCCGGGCTTTACATCGGCCCAGGCTGGCCCTCGCGCCTACCGAGATCGACGACATCGTGGCCTTTCTCGCCACCCTCACCGATGGCTAGGAGCCGACGAACGTGGTTTTCGGCTCCCAATAGACTTGCCCGCCAGGCCGAGCAAGCTTGCGACCGACTTCCTACCCTTGCCGGAGACGGCGATTCGTCCATTGTC